>JACMLI010000116.1 GCA_014379705.1 Gemmatimonadaceae bacterium | reverse complement strand
GAGCGGCAGGACATCGAACGGGACGCGGTGGACTGCACCGTCCGGCACCAGCACGAGGGAGGTCACGTGGGCCGGAATGTGCGCCGCGACGGCGTGCAGCAGCGCCGCGCCTAGCGTGGCGGCGACGACCCGGGCGCTGCCGTTGCCCTCGAGCGTGGCGCGCAACCTGGCGATCGGCTCCTCCAGGGAGTCCACGGGGGTGGTCACGAAGCCACGCAGCGTGTCCCTCGTGAGCAGGAACACCGAGGTGGGTTCACCGCCGCGGCCCACGACGTATTCGACGAGCGCGACATCCCGGGGCAGGGCCTGCTGCACCAGGCGTGTTGTGCCGCCGGACGATGGCATTGGTGTCGCCCCGGTGGAGGGCGGAGCGTTGTGTCGTCCGGTATCGCGGGCCACCGCCGATGAGGACAGGCGGGAGAGGAGCTCGCGGGCACGGCTGCGTTCCGCGATCTCCAGCCCGTCGCGCGCCCTGCCGCTCACGACCAGGGCGGCGATGATCGAGGCAATGCCCGCGTCCGGGTCCGTATCATCCGGAGATCCCTCGAATGCCGTCAGGCGCGCGTCGCGGTGCGTGAGCGTGGCGCGGTAGCGGTCCATCGCGTCGGACGCCTGGTGCAGGAGTCGCGCCGCCCCATCAAGGTCGCCTTCGCGCCAGCGGACCTCGGCTTCGCGCGCCCTGATGAAGTACAGCAGGTTCCCGTCGTCCACGACACCCCTCGACGCGTCGCGCAGGTGCGCACGAGCCTGCGCGGGGCGTCCGCGCTGGAGCGCCACGCTCGCCAGCAGGTAGTTAAGCAGCGCGACATTGCCCCCATATCCTTCACCCGCGATGGTGCGTGCCGCTTCCTGAAGGACGGAGTCCGCTGTGCCCCAGTCCCGGAGCCGCATGGCCATGGACCCCTGCAGCTCCATCGCGTGTGCGGCGCCTCCGTCAAACCGAGCCCGAAGCGACATCCGCGCCGAGCTGTCATACTTCACGGCCGCCTGCTGCCAGTTGCCCTGGCCAGAGAGAATGTCCCCCTCGAGCGCGATGCCGACGGCGCGTTCGGCGTCGGAGAGGTGCTGCCCGAGGGCGATGCCCCGTCGCGCCGGACGAAAAGCCGCGGTGGGATCGCCCGAGGCGTACAGGGCCTGTGCCAGGTTCACCGCGGACCAGAACTCGAGCACGGTGTCGGCGAGTACCCGCGCGTATTCCATGCTCCGTCCCAGGTCTTCGCGCGCCAGCTGGAGCAGCCCGGGCGCGATGAGGGAGCCACCACGCAGGAGTCGCAGGTCCGTGGCGAGACGGCGCTCGTCGAGGGAATCGAGGACGTGCAGGAATCGGGAGACGCTGTCCACCATGAAGCCGACATCGCCCATGAGCGCGCGCGCGTCGGCGCGGGCGACCAGGCAGGTAGCTCCTGATCGTGGATCCCCGGCCGCAAGCGATCGCCGGAAGGCGGCGTGGGCCCGTCGGTCCCGCTCCTGCTCTGCAAGGCCAGCCACAGGAAAGCGCAGAGAGGCACACACGCGCGCCCTCGCTCGCGCCGAGTTCGGGGGCCCTTGTGTCGCGCTTTGCGCGTCAGCCCGAGCCTGTGCCCAAGACGCCACACAGAGCGCGGCCGCTGCGATGCAGGAACGGGCATTCATCGCGCGGAATCTCCGCGGCTGGCGGGTGTCCGCAACGGGCGCGCGTTTGGTCCGATTATATACCTTGACACGTATATACTCTGTAGCGTATATCTATGGCATGGCATCTGTGTTCGACATCATTGCGGAGCCCAACCGCCGCGCGATCTTGAGCCTCCTGGCCTCGTCGCAGCAGTCGGTCGGGGAGATCGAACGTCGACTGCGCATGCCGCAACCGACCGTGTCCAAGCACCTGCGCGTGCTGCGGGAGGCCGGTTTTGTGGAGTCCACGGTGGACGCGCAACGCCGTCTTTACCGGCTGAACCCTGAACCACTGCAGGAACTCGCGACGTGGCTGGACCCGTTCCGACGGTTCTGGTCCGCCCACGTGGACGCGCTCGAACGCCACCTCGACCGCATGGATCAACCAACGCGAACGAAAGCGAAGACAAGGAGAAAGCGGTGACCAATCGCGATCAGTACGCACCGGGGCCGGCCGCGGGGGCGCAGGTCCGAAAGGACGGAGAGAAGTGGACGCTCGTGATCGTCAGGGAACTGCGTCACGCACCGGAGAAGGTCTGGCAAGCGCTCACGGACCCGGCGCACCTGCGCGAGTGGGCGCCCTTCGATGCCGATGGGAGCCTCGGGACGGTTGGAAGCACCGTGAAGCTCAGCACCGTGGGAGCGCCCAGGCCGCACGTGTCTGAGATACGCGTGGCGCGCGCCGACGCTCCCAGGGTGCTCGAATACAACTGGGGAGCGCAGGACATGCGGTGGGAACTCGAGGCCCTTGGTCGTGGCACGCGCCTGACACTGTGGACCAACATCGATCGCCGCTACATCGCCATGGGGGCGGCGGGTTGGCACATCTGCTTCGACGTGCTGGATCGGTTCCTCGCCGGCGAGCCCCTTGGACGCATCGCTGGCGCCGAGGCCCTGAAGTTCGGTGGCTGGCAGCGGCTCCACGCCGACTACGCCGAGCAATTCGGCATCGAAACACCTAACTGGCCGACACAACAGGAGGACACATGAACGGGAACGCCTGGGTTCGACAGATCCACCGCTGGCTCTCCATTGCCTTCACGGTGACCGTGATCGCCAACTTCGTCGCCATGGCGCGGGGTGAGCCGCCCGCCTGGGTGACGTATTCTCCCCTGCTGCCCCTCGCGTTGCTGTTGTTCACGGGGCTGTACATGTTCGTGCTGCCGCATGCGACCAAGTGGCGCAGCGCGCAGCGCTCGTCGGGGGTGCGGCCATGAAGAAGTCGGGCGCGAGCCAGGACCAGCCGGCGTCGGAGCTCATCTCGAAGCGCATCGCCGACCTCGGGGACTGGCGCGGGGAAACCCTCGGCAAGGTGCGCGCACTCATCAAGAAGGCCGTTCCAGACGTCGTCGAGGAATGGAAGTGGGAAACGCCGGTGTGGTCGCACGACGGCATCATCTGCACGGGCGAGGCCTACAAGAAGGCCGTGAAGCTGACCTTCGCGAAAGGCGCGTCGCTCAAGGATCCGACCGGTCTGTTCAACTCGAGCCTCGAGGGGAACACACGTCGCGCGATCGACATCCCCGAGGGCGAGGCACTGGATGCGTCGGCCTTCAAGGCGCTCATTCGCGAGGCGGTCGCGCTCAACGCCTCTGGCACGTCGAAGCCTTCGAAGAAGGCGAAGTCCTGAAGGAGTCGGTCCCCACGAAGACTTCAAGGATGCTCCGACTCGCCCTCACCGCCGGGAGCGCGGTCGCTCATCGGCGATGTACTGGTACCTGATGAGCCAACGGCCACTTTCCTTCGAGACGACGAACGAGGTGTGCGTCCGGCGCGAGACGACGGTGCCATCGGCCAGGCGTTGTCCCTCGCGTTCATGGAATTCGTGCACGATCGCGACCTCGGGTCGCACGAAGATCAACTCCGGTGGTTCCTCGCGGAGGAGGCGCGACTCTCGGAATCCAGAGTCGGCGTAGAGGCCACGAAGAAATGCGACAATCGAATCCCGTCCTGTCCGCCGGACGCCGAAGGCGTTGATCCACACGGCGTCGGGCGCGTAGCTTGCCGCCTGCAGATCGGCCCGGAGGGTCCGCATGGCTTCCGCCCGCTGCTTGATAAGGCCCAGAATCGCGGCGCTATCGGCCCCACGCGCTTGGGCGACGAGACAAGCAGGCCATGTGCTGACCACGGCAAGGAGGAACAGTCTGCGGAGCATGTGACGAGATTCCTCAGATTGTCGCGCCGTCGTCCTCGGGCGTCGATTCCACCGGCGTGTCCAGGATCTCGCCGGCAAGCGCCGCATCCTCCTTTCGCACGAGGAGCCTTACCGGAAAGGCGAACGCCATCACCGGGAGCGCCCCACCGGCCGTGTCGGCGAGCACTTCCGTCGGAATCCCGTTCGCCTCGAGGATCGTCGCCGCGAGTTGCGCCTCGATCTCGTTCACGTACGTCCGCAGCACGACGATGTCATCCGACATGGCACCCCCTACTTCACGCGGGAAGCGTTGTGGATCACCACGGGCGCCACGAGGTTCTGCCCGTTCGCGGCCTCGCCCTGGATGCGACGCGCGACGTCCAGGCCCCGCACCACCCGGCCGAACGCCGCAAACCCCTGGCCGTCCGGGTTCCGCATGCCCCCGAAGTCGAGGGATGGCTGGTCACCTAAACAGATGAAGAAGCTGGAGGTCGCACTCGTCACGCCGGCACGGGCCATCGAGATGGTGCCGTCGACGTGCTTGATGCCGGTCACCGACGTGCGCTCGAGTTCGATCGCCGGAAAGCCCTGGCCGCGCTTCTCTCGGGCCTGGCCGCCCTGGATCACGCCGATCCGGATCGAGTCGTTGGGCTGGTTGTCGGGACGCACCACTCGGTAGAAGCTCCCGTTGGTGAAGAAACCGCCATCCACGTACCGAAGGAAGTTGTTGCCGGAGATCGGGGCGCGGACGGTGTCGATCTCCATCTCGATCTCGCCGCGCTCCGTTTTGAAGACGATGTGAGGCAGCCCCTGCGCAGCAAGCGAAGGGGCGATCGCCACCGCGCAGGCGAGGCCAACGATGAGACGGTGTATCACGGCGTCAGGCCCACGCCGGGCAACGCGCGGGAGGCCCGGCAGGGGCTCCCGGTGCCGCGGCAGGCGGTCCATCGCGGACGTCCATGAGTTCCACGTCGAAGATCAGCGTCGACCTGGGCGGGATCACTGGCGGACGACCGTTCGCGCCGTACGCGAGCTGGTACGGAATGATGAGGCGGCGGCGGCCCCCGACTTTCATGCCTTCAAAGCCCTGATCCCAACCGATGATGACGCCCCGCCTCCCTTGCTGGAACGGAAGTGGCGTACGCGGCTGGCCGTTGCTGGCCGTGTCACGCGACGAGTCGAACTTCTTCCCGTCGAGGAGCCAGCCCGTGTAATGG
>JACMLI010000115.1 GCA_014379705.1 Gemmatimonadaceae bacterium | reverse complement strand
GCCGCGCCAATGGCAAGTCCGCCACCGACCTGCGCCGCGAGCGTCGACGGCCGGGGGGAGGACCCGCGCGCGTGATCCGCGCGCAGTCGCGCGACCGCGAGTGCGCCAAGCAGCGCGAAGAACAGCGTCGCCTGGTGCGTCATGAAGTTCATCGACATGAAGACGAACCACGGAGACGTCGCGAGGAGGAGCGTGGCGAGGCGTGCCACGCGACGCTCGTACATCGACCGGAGGACCGCATGCGCCAGGAGCACGTTCAGCGCGCCAAGCACCGGGTTCACGAGCCACGGCGCGCCGACCTTGACGCCCAGCGCCAGCACGTACGGCCACCCCGGGGGCACCGAGGAGTACCACCGTGTGTCGGTGTAGTGCATCAGGTCCACGTTGAACGCCAGGGGCGCGAGGGGCACCGGAAGCGTGACCACACCTTCGGCGAGGTAGCGGGCCTGAAAGAGATAGACGACTTCGTCGGGAACGTGTGGATGCCGCTGGTAGGACAGAAAGGCAAGCACCACGGCAGCGACCAGCACCCACGCCGCGCAGGCCAGCGCGAACCCATCCACACGGCGCTTGCCGTCGATCCCCTCACCGACCGGCCCGAACCAGCGCGCCCACCGTTGCATTGCGGACGCAGGAGCCACGGCGCGCCCGATCAGGATGGCGTTGCCGATCGCGACGATCTGGATCAGCGTGGCCACGGCGGTCTCGCTCACGTAGAAGGCGGGCGACTTGGACAGCGTGGCCGCACACAGCACGACGGCGACCGCGATGCCGAGGCGCGCCCTCGTGGGGAGCGCACGGGAGAGCCATTCGCGGAGGCCCGGCCAAACGTCGGGCAGCGCCAGCACCACGACGATCGCCTGCACCACGAGCACGGACACGGCGACCCACGTGACCGCTCCCGTGCTCGCCAGCCGATAGTGCTGGTACGCGACGCGATTCCCGGCTTCGATGAGGGCGAGCGACGCCGCCTGCCCTGCCACGAGCAGCGCGGTCCATCGCCAGAAGTGGCTGCCCGTGCCCCCGTCCTGCACAGCCATCATGGTTGCCGCCCGTAGACGGTCAGTGCCGCATCCCCGGGGATTTCCAGCGACACCGGCGTCCCATCGGTCACGACGACGTCGGGAAGGTCGACGTTGAACCGGCCTGCTTTCATGCTGTAATTGACGCCGTACGTCCCCGCGGGGAGGCCGTGGATCACGAAGCGCTGCTGCGTCGGGCTGCGGGCGACGACGACCACGCGCCCCGTGGCGTTGCGGAAGGCGAGCGCGCGGAGCCCGTCGAGCGAGCTCGTGGCGCCGAGTCGCACGGCACCGGGACGCACGTAATTGAAGACTTGCCGCAGCAGGCGGGCCTGGCTCGTGATGTTGATGCGCGGCGCCGCCGGGTCGGTCTGGTTGACCTGGTAGTACACACCTTCATTGTCGGCGTTGTCACGCAACCCGCAATAGCCTAACGTGAACTGCTTCCACACCGAGACGTTCGCGACGGTGAGATCCTCGTAGAGGCCGTCGAACCCGCTCCCGATGTGTTCGAGCATGCCCGTCGTTGCACCGTCACGGCGCGCGCGCAACAGGATCGCGCGCAACGTGGGGCGCGAGAGTCCCCCGTACTTGTGGTAGGCGAACTCGGTCAGCAGGCCGCGCGCGCCAGGCACGGCATTCACCGCATCCCAGAATTCGGGTGCGTTCGCGGCCTTGGTGGTGGACGGGCCGATGAAGTCCGGCGTGTACCCGCCCTCGCGCAGCCGACGCGCGACCGCCACGAGCGAGGCACCCACGTCTTCCGGGGTGTACGCCGAGTTCTCCGGCTCGAGCAGGAGCTCCAGGCCGTCGGGCGTGAACCCGTACTTCGCCTGCATGTGGTCGAAGATCACGCGGATCAGCTCCGCGTACTCCTCGG
This sequence comes from Gemmatimonadaceae bacterium, assembly GCA_014379705.1. Taxonomy (GTDB): domain Bacteria; phylum Gemmatimonadota; class Gemmatimonadetes; order Gemmatimonadales; family Gemmatimonadaceae; genus RBC101. Next base: position 588 of record JACMLI010000115.1, on the reverse strand, counting down.
GAGACTTCATCTGCGGGAACGCCTTGCGCCCGGCGCCGAGGTAGAAATCGACGAAGTTGAGGTTGATGTACAGGGACTCCCCTCGTCGGGCCAGGGCCTCACGCACGGGCACGATCACCGTGTCGACGACCCGATCGAAGTAGCCCCACTGGAATCCGGCTGGGTCGGCCACGCGCGGATCGGCGTTGTCGTTGGTTGCGACGAACCACGTGCGGCGCCACGTCCCGTAGTTCGTGCGGCCGCCCCGGAAGTCGGGCCACGTGTCCACTCCCGACTCGATCCCCGACCGGGCGCTGAGCCTGAGGCGCGTGATGCCAAGCTCGTTCACCACACGATCGACCATCTCGCGATGGTATTTCGTGAAGGCGTCGCGCTTGCAGTCGATCTCCCCGAACTGCCCCGACGCCTCCCACCCGCGGATGCGCTGGTGCTCCACGCCGGGAAATACATCGATACGGGGAGCGGGTCCCTCGCCGCGCCCGACCCGAACACGCGTCGCAGCCGACACGGCACCGAGCGTGGCCACCACGTCGGCCTCGCCCGGCGCGATCGCCGTCAAGCGCCCGCGGGCGGAAACGCGAGCGACGG
>JACMLI010000114.1 GCA_014379705.1 Gemmatimonadaceae bacterium | reverse complement strand
GCCGACATGACGTTGAGTTCCTTCTGGCCCGTGAAGTAGGTCTGGAAGAACTCGGCGCGCGACATGCCAAGCCGGCGCTGCAGCAGGTCGGAGACCGCGGACAGGGAGTTGGCGATCGGCTCCGTACCGCCGTCGAGGTAGAGCTCCGCATTGCTCAACCCCCGCACCACGCGATAGCGATGCCCGCCGAGCTCGAAGTCGAGTTCGACGCGGACCGAGGCGCGGGCGGGCGCCCGGATGAAGCGGATCGAGTCCTTGTTGCCGCGCGCGGCGGGCTGCCCGTAGAGCGCCCACGCGATCGCCTCGAGCACGGTGCTCTTGCCGGCGCCGTTGGGCCCGATGATGCCCGTCAGCCCGGTGTCGAACTCGAGCCGCGTCGACGCATGCTGCCGGAAGTTGGTGAGCTCGAGCGAGTTGATCCTCATTCGCTGTCCGCCGCGATCGTCGCCGTGCCCGACGCCGCCTCCCGCGCATCCGCATCCTGCAGGTAGCGAAGCCCGAGGTCGACCAGGGCCTGCCGATCGATATCCGGACCGAGAGGCCGGCTCCAGAGCCGCTCCTGCACCATCTCCATGAGGGAGGGCCGGCGTCCCGACGCCCCCGTGACCGGCAGCGCCCGCAGGAGCTCGGGGCGCCGCGTGTCGAGGTGGAACTGGATGGCGCGACGGCGCATGTCGCGCAGCACCCGATGGTCGAGTTCACGCGCGACGTGTCGCGGGATCTCCTTGATGACCTGCCGCACGATCTTGTCGTCGACCCCGCCCTTGAGCGCGCGCACGTTTGCCGCGATCGCCGCGTCGACGTCGGCAGCCGTGAGGCCGCTCGCGGTGATCGGTGGAAGGTCGACGAGCGGTCGGGCCGGCTCGATCTTGTGGAAGGTGCGCTTCTTCCGGTCGAGGTCGTACTCGATGAATCCCTTCCCGGGGAGCTTGTTCGCGCGCTCGTTGCCGAGTTCCCCCCAGATGAAGTTCGACGTGTACTCCATCGCGCCCGACCAGCACGCGTTAGGCGCGAGCTGCTGGAAGACGTGCTTGTGCCCGAACGCGCAGTAGCCCCAGCTCGCGTAGTCGATGTCCTCGGGGCCGATGTTGAGCGCGGCCGGCTCGGTGTAGCCCCCACTGTCCGGGTACGTCCCGGGCATGTCGAGGTGGGCGACGAGCACGTTGTAGCGCGCCGCGGGATCGATGTCGAAGGAGGGCGCAGCCCCCGGCACGTCAGGCACCGCGAGCACGGACAGGTCGCGCTCAGGGAAGTGCAGGCGGCGCGGCTCGGTGTCGACGACGTGGATCCCGAGCGGAATGAACAACCGCAGGATGCAGCCCGTCTCCACGGCTCGTGGCGTGTCGTGGTTGCCTGCCACCATCACGATCACGCCGTTCGGCAGCTCGCGCGCGAGCCGCGCGATCTGCTGGAACGTGTGCAGGATCGATGGATTCGGGGGTCGGACGTTGTGAAAGACGTCCCCTGCAATCACCACCAGGTCAGGGGCAAGGTCGATGATGCGATCTACCGTCTTCTGGAACACCCCGGCCACGTCCGCCTCCCGCTGGTTCATCCCGGCGGGAGTGTGTCGCTGGAATTGGCGGATCCCGAGATGCAGGTCCGAGAGGTGGATCAGGCGCATGGCGGAAAGGTACAGCGCCCGTAACCCCAAGGTCGATGCGCAGGCGCCGGGGCTACAGCACCCGCATCCACTGGGTGATCTTCACCCGCACGCGCGTCGCCGGCCCCTTCGAGCTCGTGACGAGGGACTGCAGCGTGACCACGGACCGCGCGTCGGCGATCCATCCGCGGCGCAAGTCGATCATGATCTTCCCCGTCACGTCCCCGGACGTCTGGACGTATCCCTCCTTCGCGCCTCCGGGCATCTGGGCCGCCCGGATCAGGCGCCCGCGCACGGAGAGCATGGCGTATTCCCCGGAGCGAGAGAGCGAGTCGAACCGGAATGTGGCATTGAGCGTGGCGGTTCCGCGCCCATCCGGCGCCGCGGCCAACGGAAATTCGACGGCGCGCACCCAGGTGGCGCCCGGAACCAGCTTCTCACGCGGCAGGGTCGCCGGGAGCTGGCTGAACAGGGTCCCCAGGACGGGGCCACCGAACGCCCCGGATTCCGGCATCGTGGTCCCGCCGTCCGGCTGCACCCTGAAGCGAAAACGCTGCCCCTGGAGGGCGCGCGCCGCCTGCAGTGTGGGGGACGTCGCGTACGCGTCCGAACTCGTTATGCGGACGGAGTCGGTGAGCGCCATGACCTGCGATCCCTCGAGGTCGGCGACCTCGACGGCGATACGGGCCAGGATCACCAGGGACGCGGCATCGGCTGGCTCGGGCGCCTCTTCCTCCGCCTTGTTCGACCGGGAGATCTCGATGGTCTGGTCGAGACGGACCCGGAGGGTGTCTCCCGCCCGGGGCCGCAGTTGCAAGATGACCCCCTGCCCCTCCAACGGGCTCGCCGCAGCCAGGCACGCCAGCAAGGCGGCGCCACCGAGGGAGCGCATCAAAGACCGTAGGGGTCGTCGGCGGGAGTCGAGCGCAGGGCGGGACGGGGCTCGGGCTTCGCCTCCGTCGGAGGAATCTTCCGGCCGAACTGCTCGAGGAAGAAGGCCTTCACGTGCCGCGGCCGGGTGCGTACCACTGCGTCGCGCGCGCGCAGGATCTCGGCCTCGTCGTACAGGGCGAACACTTGCTCGATGGCCGCCATCGTCAGTCCGGGATCGACCTGCCGCAGCGAGCGCAGGATGCCCTCCGCGAACGGCACTTCGGCTGCCGGCGGGTAGCGACGCGCGCCCTCGCGCCCAGTCATCACCGCGGGGCGGGGAAAGCGCACGAAGATCGGTTGAGCGAAATGCGGATGGCGAACCATCAATTGCCCCTTGTCGAGCGTGGCCAGCTTGATGCGGATGGCGGGCGACAGCACGGCATACCCCGGAGTCGCGAGTTCGTCGCCATCCATCCGGCCGTAGACCGCCGTCGCCGAGTTCCCCACGACGCGCCGGTGGACCTGCGACCGGAACTGCTGCGCGCTGAAGAGCACCAGCCCGAGGTAGCGACCGCGCTCCGCGATGTCGAGGAGCATCTTGCGGACATACGTCTCCTGTCCGTCCCCGGGGGCGTACTTGTTGAGCTCATCCACGAACACGACCAGGTGGTCCACGCCAAGGTTCCGGCGTTCCAGGTGCTCGCGAAGCTTCGAGACGATGCGGGCGAAGACGAGGTCCTGCGCGTCGTCCTCCACGTTCGCCACGTCGATCACGTACACCGCCCGGTCCTCGAAGCTCCCGAAGGGGAGGTCGCTCGCCCCGCCGTCGTTCGTAACAAGGCCCTGGCAGCGGGTGGCGATGTTCACCAGCCGGTTCCGCACCTTCCGGATCGTGGCGATGTGGTGGGTGCGCCAGGATTCGTGGTTGCGCGCCTCCATCGCGTGGATCACGTCCTTGAACCACCGATCGAGTTCGCCGAAGCTCTGCACCCGGTAGACCTGCGAGCCCAGCGCCTCGTCGGAGAACTGCATGCCGACCACGCGCGTGGAGATGAAGTCGATGAGTGCACCGGCCTTGGCGTCGACATCGTCCTTGTTGAGCAGCACTTCCGCGTACTGCAGCACTTCGTTGAGGCCCCACGTGAGCGGGTGCACGTTGGCCTGCAGCTGCGGGTTGGACCGCAGCGTGTTGAGCGATGCCCCCGTGACGGTGTACGGCGCGTAGTAGTGCACATTCGCGAACGGCTGGGCTGGCACGCCGAGTCGTTCGTACATCCGCAGGTCCTCCTCGGGGAGTTCCGCCGGCTGGTCGAGGAAGCAGAGGTCGGGCCCCTTCACGTTGAAGCACAGCGCGGCCACCGTGCCCTTGGCCGCCGGGAAGTGCGCGAAGATCGAGGCGAGCAGCCATTCCACCGCCGACGTCTTGGTCGCGAGCCCCGAGACCCCCGTGATGTTCAGGTGCGCGGCCTCCGGGCCCAGGAGGAACTCGGCGTCGAGGTACACCGGGGACTCGGTGCCGCCGCCGCGATACACACCGATCGGGATGCCGGTGTTGGTCCCATCCTGCAGGTACGCGTCCATGCGCAGGGCGACCTGTACGTCGGCGTCGTCCGTGAGGTAGACGCCGCCGAACGGCACGGGCTGCAGCGGCTCGTCAGGCACCTGGCGCAGCACCGCAGCGGTGTACAAGCGGATCTCGGCGCGCTGGGTGTGCCCGTCCGACGCCTTTGCCGGGTCGGCGTCGTACCCGAGGACGTCGTGCAGCGGGGAGACGAGGTCACTGTAGCTCTGCCCGTCGGTGACCACGCCGTAGATCTTCGGGATGACCCCGTTGACGGTGTCGCGACCTTCGACACGCACGATCGTGCCGATGCCGACCGGGGAGTCGAGGGCGGTCCAGAAATGGAACTCGTGCGGGGTGTTCGGTCGCTTTTCCGTGGCTACGACGCGGCCGAGCAGGCGGGGGGTCGGGGAGTCAGGCACTCGGGGAAGCTATTCGGCGCGTCCAGCCCCCGCCTGTGGAGCTCAGGTCAAGGGCGAATCACGTGAATCACGAGCAGTACGAGAAGAACGAGAGGCACGGGAAGCTTTGCGCCTCCCGTGCCTCTCATGCTTCCCGTGCTTCCATGTCTCCGCCCGTCCGCCCGCCTGCCCGTCCGCCCTTACGGCGCCGATTGCAACCGTCGAAAGAACTGCGCGACGCCCATCGTGTTGAACACCGCGGGGTCGAGCTCATAGAACTCGTTGTCCAGGTATCTCCCTGTCAGCGGGAAGTACGGTGGTGAGTCGACGTCGAGGCACGCGTCCTTCACGCGGTTCTCGGCGAAGCCGGTGCCATTGCCCGCAAAGGTGGCGCTGATGGCACGCACGATCACGCCGCCCGACTGGGCGATGCACCCGCCGGAGGTAATCACCGTGTAGCCAACGACTGGTGTGCAGGCCCGGTTCGCGTTCGGTCCACTACCAAAGTTTTCGACCCCGAACGTGGCATTCGTGTTGGTGACCCCGCTCAGCGTGACGGCGTGCAGGAAGAAGTCCTGGTTGTCGTCGAGGAAGACCGGTGCTGCGCCGTCCATCGCCCGCGGCCGATTCAGGTTGTTATCCGCGATCATCAGGTTGCTGCCCGTGATGATGCCGAGGAGGTTCTGGCAGATGGGCAACGACGCGGGATTCGTCACGTACATGAGGTCGTCGATGAACGTCCCCGAGCCCGAGATGTACAACGTGGCGCGTCCTCGGAACTGCCCGGAGAGGTAGATGTCGCCATTGACGTAGATGACGCCCTTGGAGTTCAGGTTCTGCGTGCGGTGCACAGGCCAGAGTCTGTCCTCTTCGATCGCCTGCCGACGCGTTGCACCGGTGAAGAACGTGCCAGAGAACCCCGGCCATTGACGCCACGTGCCGGTCTTCGTGACTCGGGTAAATGTGGTGTCCTCGCCCCCACGCTTCATCGAGTTGTTCAGCGTATCGATGGAATGGCCCGCCAGCGCCGGGAATGACCAGAACATTCCAGGGCGCTCGGTGAGCATCAGGCGGGGGTCACCGGCCGGGTAACACCGTCCTCCGGATGTCGCGGGCACGGTTTGCGTGCGCAAGAGCACCGCCTGGTTCGTCGGAGAACTCTTGATGCTCCAGACCCAGGTCGCGGCCAGGGCGCGCGTGGCGAAGCGGCTGACACCAGGCGCGGCCGCCGCCGTGCCTAACGTATCCACGATCCACTTGTAGCGCCGGTCGAGCGTATCGATCGCGTTGAGCGGTACGAATGTCTGGCGCGCCGGATTCCCCATCGGGAAATAGACGCCGCACTGATTGAGGATCGCACTCTTCTGCAGGCTGACGCCGCCGTTCAGGTACGCGAAGAAGCTGGCGCCGTTGGGCGTGCTCATGCGAAGGAGCGTCGTATCGGTCCCGGCCCCTGCGCCGACGAAGGG
>JACMLI010000113.1 GCA_014379705.1 Gemmatimonadaceae bacterium | reverse complement strand
CACACCGCCCGCCACCTGGGCCAACGGGCGCGCGAGGACGGCGCGGGTGACGCCACGAGCGTCCGCACCCAGGGCGACGCGAACCCCGATCTCGCGCGTCCGCCGCGATACCGTGAACGACATCACGGAGTAGATCCCGGCCAGTGAGAGCAGGAGCGCCAAGGAGCTGGCGATGAGGAGCACCCGAACCCAGAAGTCAATGCCGCGGAGGTCTGCCGCCAGGACCTCGTCGAGCCGCATCATGCTTTCCAGGCGGAGCGAGGGGTCGACGACGTGCGCCACGTCGCGCAGGCGCGTCGCGAAGTCGCCAGGATCCGCCCCGCGCACGCGAATCGCGAGGTGCACCGCCTGCAGCGTCCCGGGCGCGACGGGGTGGTAGAGGCCCGCCCCGGTCGCGGTCGCATCGCCACCCGATGTCATGCCGAGGTCCTTCACGACGCCGATGATCTCGTGCCACGGAGGTGGCTCCCCAGCGTCGGTGCGGATGGGTGTGTCGTCGTCGGCCGCGTACCGCACGCGTCGCCCGATGGCATTGCGCCCGCCGAGGACGTGACGCACAAACGATTCATTGACGATGACCACTCCGGCCACGTCCGCGCCCCTGCCTGGCACGTCTCCGGGGTGGAAGGAGCGTCCAGTCACCGGTGCGACGAGCGCCTGGAAGTAGTCGATCGTGACCGACGCGGCACTCACCTCCGGGGCCTGCACGTGATCGGTTGTGCCGACGGACGCGCCTTCCACTTCGACGGCGCGCTGTGCGTGAGACATGCGCGGCAGCGCGTCGGCAAACGTCGTGGCCACCACGCCGGGCTCCAGGTCGAGTCGCCGCTGCAACTCACGGAGCGTCACCCCGATGTCTTCCCGGGACGGGTCCGTGGTGCTCGCCAACGGGACCGTGCCCTCGGGGTCCGCCTCGAGCCGCACCGAGAGATACTCCTCGGCCGGGAACCCCACATCGAGCGACGCGATCTGGACGCCGTCCCGCCGCACGAAGAACGTCGAGGCCGGAAAGGCCACCGTGATCGCCACCTGGGCGACGATCACGGCGGTCCAGACGCCGCCGAACTTCACGCCACCCCCTCCGGCAGTCGTCTCGCGCAGTCGCGTCGCGAGTCCCCGCGTGACCTTGAGCGCGGGCCACACACCCGTGACGACCGCGACGAGGAGCGTGAGCGCGGCGGCGTACACCAGGGTGGAGGCCGATGGGGTATCGCTGAACCAGAACGGTCGCTGGCCTTCGGAGGCCTCGATCACGCGCAGGCCCTCTCGCACCACCAGGTGAGCAGCGAAGATGCCGACGCCGGCTGCCAGGCTCCCGAGCACCAGGGCCTCGGCGAAGAGCTGCATCACGATGCGACCGGCGCTCGCGCCTAACGCTGTGCGCACCACGATCTCCCCTTCGCGGGCCGTGGCGCGCGCGAACATCAGCATCGCCACGTTGCCGCACACCAGCACGAGGAACAGCACGGCCACCAGGTTCAGCGACATGAGGGCCCGCGTCTCGAGTCGTGAGACATCGAAGATGGACGTGGCGTACGGGAGCAGCTCGGCGGACTGCCGCGCCAGGCTGTCGGCGCGTTCGCTCACGCGGCGAAGGGTGATTGCAGAGAGCTGCGACTGCGCCTCTCGCAGCGACGTGCCGGGAGCCAGCCGGCCGAAGGCGCGCGCAACCGTAGCCGATGCCCCGGCCCCAGCGTCGAGCGTGAGGGGCACCCAGACCTTGTGGAAGACGGGAAAGGCGAAGCCCTCCGGCATCACGCCCACCACCGTGAACTCGTCGCGACCGAGGCGGACTGTTCTCCCGACGACGCCGACGTCGCCCCCAAACCGCGTCTTCCAGACGTCGTAGCCGAGCACCGCCACGGGTGAAGCCCCGGGGACCTCATCGGCGTCGGCAAGTGGCCGACCGACCAGGGGTGCGACGCGCGCGACCCGAAAGCCGGACGCACTCATGGCCGCCGCCATCACAGGCTCGCCGTGCGGTTGATCGCCCACGACCAGGTTGCGCTGGATGGTGCGATACGCACCGACGTCCTGCACCAGCGAGAGCTCCGAGCGCCACGTGACCACGTCGAGGGCCGTGAGGTCCGTGATGCGGCTCGTGGCGGCATCCCAATGGCGCACGCCCACCACGCGATCGCCCTCGTCGAGCGGCAAGGTGGGATACAGGACCTGGCCGACGAAGAGGAAGGTGGAGACCCCGGCGGCCATCCCGAACGCGATGGCGACGCCCGCGACGGCGGTGAGTCCCGGGTACCTGGCCAGCATGCGAAAGCCGAGCTTGAAGTCCAGCCATGAGATGCGCAGTTCGTCCACGCGCTGGAGCCCGCGCGCGCGCCGCGCCGTGT
>JACMLI010000112.1 GCA_014379705.1 Gemmatimonadaceae bacterium | reverse complement strand
GACTTCCTCGCGCGGTCGGGCGAGGGGCAGGGCGCCGTGTCGCCCGCCGCGGATTTCGCCGACGTGGCGCGTCGCTTCGATGAACCGATCCCGCAGCACGGGCGGCCGCTCGCCGAGGTGCTCGCGCGACTCGAGCGGGACGTGCTCGCGGGCGTGAACCACTTGTCGCACCCGATGTACCTCGGCCACCAGGTGTCCGCCCCGCTCCCCACCGGCGTGTGGACCGATGCCCTGATCTCGGCCGTGAACAATTCGCAGGCGGTGAACGAGATGTCGCCGACGTTGAGCCACGTCGAGCGACGCGTGGTGCGCTGGATGTGCGAGCTCGTGGGCTGGGACGCGCGGTCAGGCGGGACCTTCACGTCGGGCGGGACGGAGGCGTCGTTCACGGCGCTGCTGGCCGCGCGTGCCGTCCTGATGCCGGACGCGTGGGAGCAGGGCGTTGGCGGGGATCCGCCGGTGATGTTGTGTGGCGAACATACGCACTACGCCGTGAGTCGCGCGGCCGGGCAGCTTGGCCTGGGCGTGCGCAACATCGTCGTCGTACCGAGCGAGCAGTATTGCATGTCTCCGGAAGCGCTGCGCACCCAGCTCGACGCACTGCGCAGCGCCGGGCGGCGCGTGATGGCGGTCGTCGCCACCGCGGGGCACACCGCGACCGGTGGGTTCGACGATCTCGAAGCCATCGGTCGCACCTGCGAAGCCTTCGGGGCGTGGCTGCACGTGGACGGGGCACATGGGGCGAGTGCCGTCTTCTCACCCGCGCACCGCCACCGCCTGCGCGGGATCGAGCGCGCGCACTCCATCGCGTGGGATCCACACAAGATGATGTTTCTTCCGCTGGCGGCAGGGACGGTGCTTGTACGCGAGGCGCGCTGGCTCGACGCCGCCTTCACGCAGCGGGCGCCCTACCTGTTCAACGACGATGGCACGGCGGAATCGATCAACATCGGTGTGCGGTCGTTCCAGTGCTCGCGTCGAACGGACGCCCTGAAGGCCTGGGTGGCGCTGCAGCGTCACGGGACCGGGGACCTCGCCGCGTGGTATGACCTCCTCTGCGACCTCACGTGCGAACTCCACGGCCTCCTCGTCAGGCACCCGTGTTTCGAGGTGCTGCACGAGCCCGAGTGCAACATCCTCTGCTTTCGGTGGGTCGGGGCCCCCCGGAGTAACGAAGATCTGGATCGAGTGAACGCCGAGGTGCGCGAACGGTACAATGCGTCGGGCGATGGATGGATCACGTCGACCGTGCTCGGCGGGCGTCGCGTGTTGCGCGTCACCGTCCAGAACCCGCGCACCCGGCCCGAGCATCTCGAGCGCCTCGTCACCGGCCTCGACGCCGTCGCGCGCGAGCTGACGACCTCCTGAGCCTTTCCTCCCGCCCAAGGACGCTGCATGCCCGCGAGAAAGAAGAAGGTCAAGGCCGAAGCGGCCTCACGCGGCCTCGATGCCCGCCGCCTCGCCTCGACCAGCCCACCGGCCAGCGTGACGGCGCTTGCCGAGCGCATTGAGGAGGATGGCGGTTCCGTCCTGGCCACGTATCGCGACCCGCTGGGGTCAAACTGGCAAATGCTGGCCGCCCTGCCGATCGATCGCGTGGAACCGACGCCCTACCAGCGCAACCTGTCGGAGCCGCACGTGGAGCGCCTGACGAAGGCGATGGAGAAGGTCGGGCGCTTCCTCGATCCCGTCGTCGCGGTGCCCGTGGACGACGGCACGTACTGGACGCCCAACGGCCATCACCGCCTCGCGGCCATGCGCGCGATGGGCGCCAGGTCGATCGTGGCGCTCGTGGTCCCCGAGCAGGAGGTGGCACATCGCATCCTCGCCCTCAACACGGAGAAGGCGCACAACCTGCGCGAGCGCTCCATGGAAGTCGCTCGCCTCGCCGAGGGCCTGGCCGCGCTGGATGACCGTCCGGAGCGCGACTTCGAGGTGGAGTTCGAGGAAGCGTCGCTCATCACGCTCGGGCTCTGCTACCTGCAGAACGGCAGGTTCTCCGGTGGCGTGTACCACCCGGTGCTGAAGCGGTGCGACAAGTTCAGCGGGGCGAAGCTGCCTAACGCCCTGGCCGTGCGACGCGAGCGGGCGGCGAAGGTGCTCGAGCTGAACGAGGCCGTGAACGCCGCCGTGGCGGCCCTCAAGGAAAAAGGCCTCGAGTCCCCCTACCTCAAGGCATTCGTCGTCGCGCGCATCAACCCGCTGCGCTTCCAGCGCGGCAAGACCGTCGCCGACTTCGACGAGACGATCGACAAGATGCTCGGCAGCGCGCGGCGCTTCGACGCGGGGAAGATCCGGGCGGACCAGGTCGCCCGCTCCGGAGGTCCTCCGCCGGAGGGGGACGCGTAGACGGGATGGACGGGATGGACGGGATGGACGGGTGAAGGCGGACGAGTGGACGAGATAGACGAGATAGACGAGATGGACGAGATGGACGAGATGGACGAGATGGACGAGATGGACGAGATGGACGGAAAAGTGAAAGGGACTCGATGTTTGCGCATCAGAGTCCCTGTTTCATTTCGTTGGAGGCCGACCCCCCGACCCCCCGACCCCTCAGCCTCCCAGACCCTTCTTCACCGCCGCCTCGATGTCCTGGTCCCCGCCAGCGCCGGCATAAACGATCTTCCCCGCCTTGTCGATCACGATCACGGTGGACGTCGCCTTCACGCCGTAGATGCCATCGGCCTCGCCCTTCCGGTCGTAGAAGCTCAGGATGTCGAAGCCGTGCTTTTCCTGGTGCGCCTTCACGCGGGCCGGCGACTGGTTGAACGATACGGCGACGCCGAGGAACTGCATCCGGCCCCCGTACTTCTTCTTGGCTGCCATCATGCGGGGCATCAGCGCTTCGCAGCTCTCGCACCATGTCGCCCACACCTCGATCAGCAGGGGCTTCTGGCCCAGCCACTGCGAAAGATTCGCTGGCTTCCCGTCGAGCGTCTCGAGCTTCATGTCCGGCGCTTCGGAACCGATCGGAAGGTCGATCGCGTGCTGGGCAGCGAGCGCCGTGGGAGTGGCGAGGAGAGCAAGGGCCAGCGCAATGGACTTCATCATATCAGCAGTTGTCCCATCTTGATGAGGTAATACTGAGCGACGCCCAGCATGACGATGCCAAAGAGCATCTTGATGCGCACCATCCAGAGCCCGGCGCGCGGGAGCCGGGAAAGCGTCCCTGATGAAACACCGACCACGACCAGAATGGTGCACATCCCGAGCGAAAAGACGAACAGGTAGATGAAGCCCAGGAGGGCGCTCCGGGTTTCGGTGACCCAGGTCAGGACGGCGATCATGACCGGGGCGGAGCACGGGGCCGCCACCAGCCCCGACATGGCCCCCATCACAAACGCCCCCCCGAAACGCCCGCCGGACCCGGCGTTGGCGGCGCGCTGCAGGACGAAATTGGGTAACCGGATGGGGATCACGTCGAACATCGCGAGGGCGGCGAACAACAGCAGGTTCGCCATCGCGAAGTACAGCCATGGATTGGTGCTGATGCGCCCGAACATCGTTCCGGACAACCCGGCGAACAGTCCGAGCGCGGCGTACACGAGCGCCAGCCCGATGACGTACGTCAGCGACAGCAGCAGGGGCCGGAGGCGGGACCGGGCTTCGCCAGGCCGCACCTCGCCTCCCCCGACGATGGCCGCCGTGATCGGTATCATCGGGTAGATGCACGGCGTCAGGCTCGTGAGGACTCCCGCCAGGAAGAGCAGGGGCAGCGCCGTCACCGGGCTACCGGACAGCTGATCGGTGATGCGGGCGAAGTCCATGGGGGAAAGATAAGGGCCGTGATTCGGGATTCGGGATTCGTGATTCAGCGTGAATCGGACTGGTAGCGGCAGATCAGCCGGTCCCGACAGCCCAATCACCACGAATCACGCCGAATCCCGATTCCCGAAATCACGAATCCCGGCTCTACCCCCAGACGTCCGTGAGAAGCCGCATCCAGTTCGCCCCCAGCACCTTCTCGATCCGCGCCGAGGAATGGCCCGCTCGCGCCATGGCGTCGGCGACGAGGTCCATGCGGCGTGGATTGTTGAAGTCGGGCACATAGTTGAAGACGTCCTCCGCCTCCCCAGGCGCGGAAATTCCGGCGGCGCGGCGTTGCCTCACAAAGCCGGCGTGGACCGCCCGGAACTCGGGGGTGAGGTCGAGGGGGGTGATGGAGAGGTCGGTCCCGATGCCCACATGGTCCTCTCCGCACGTATTGATGCAGGCGGCCAGGTGGCGCATGAAGTCCTCGGCCGTCGGCTGCCCCCTTGGCGTCAGGAAAGGCATCATGTACACGCCGACCACGCCACCCTTCGCCGCGAGCTTCCTGAGGATGTCGTCGGGCTTGTTGCGCGGGACGTTGTTGACGGCGGCTGAGCCCGAATGCGTGGCCGCCACGGGGGCATTGGACGCGTCGATCACCTGGCGCGTGGTCTCCCAGCCCACATGACTCAGGTCGACGAGGGTGCGCTTCGCATTGAGCTGCGCCAGCACCTCGCGACCATAGGGCTTGAGACCGCGGTCCTCGGGGACGAGGCACCCGTCGCCGACGAGGTTGGACCCGTTGTAGGTGAGCTGCACGATGCGCACGCCAAGCCGGTGGAACGTCTCGATTCGGCCGATGCGGTCCCAGTAGGGCGTCGTATCCTGGAAGCCGAAGATCACCCCCACCTTCTTCTCGGCCTTGGCCCGGCGGATGTCGGCGATGGAACGCACCTGCACGAAGACGTCGGGGTGGGCGACGAGTTCGTGGTGCCAGGCCGCGATGTTGTCGATGGTTTGTTCGTGGATGGCCTCTGGCGAGTTGCCGAACCCGCTGATGGTCGAGTTCACCGCGGTGATCCCCGAGCGGCGCGCGTTCTCCACCATCGCCGGGGTGAGAGGGTTGGTGAACATGTCCGGCACGTTGAACGGACCGGCGGTGGCGAGCATGTCGAGCACATACGCGCGGTCGTAGCCGGGCCACGCCTCGCGAACGGCGGCGTCGGGAAGCCCCGGGAACCGCGGGGAGAAGGACGCGGCAACGGCGCCGAGGGCGGCCTGACGAGTGAAATCGCGGCGCGAGAGGTCGTGGCTCATGGGCGGGAGGATCGGTTGCCCGGAATTGGCAACGCGAGCCTCCCGAACGGAATGCCTCGCGCCGTCCCAGCCAGCACGGGAAGCTTCGGCTCCCTACTCGCCGCGCAGCGAACGCATCGGGTCCACGCGTGCCGCGCGACGCGCCGGCAACCAGCACGCCAGCAGTGCCACGGCACCGAGCGCCCCCACGGCGATCCCGAACGACGCGGGATCAACGGCCGACACGCCGTACAGCACCCGGGCCAGCAGTCGCGACGCTGCCAGCGCGGCGAGGGCTCCCGCAGCGCACCCGACGCCCAGGAGCGTCATGCCGCTCCTCATCACTCCCGCTCGCACACCCCCCGGCGACGCCCCGAGCGCCATGCGCACGGCATATTCCGGGACCCGGTTCGACACGGTATGGGCGAGGATGGCGTACAACCCGATGCCCGCCAGGAGGAGCGCCCCGAGGCCGAAGGCGATCGAGAGATACATCGCGAAGTTAGTGCCGCGGTACTCGAGTCCCAACTCGTCGGTCATGGCGCTCGCCCAGTGCACCGCCGACAGCGGCGCCGCCGCGTTCAGCGCCCGCGTGAGCGG
>JACMLI010000111.1 GCA_014379705.1 Gemmatimonadaceae bacterium | reverse complement strand
GCACGACTGTGCGAGTGGCGCGATCAATGACAACAACTTCGCCCTGGAAAGCGGCGGTCCGCCTCACGGCAACCGGGAATCGACCGAAGGCGATGGACGGATTAGCACGAACAGCGACAACATGGCGTCGATGAGCACCAGCCACAGTCGTGAGGCAATCGCGAGGGCGAGCGCGTGCTCCCCGCCGAGCGCCGGAGCCAGGAGCGCGACCAGCGCCGCCTCACGGACGATGAGCCCACCCGGCGCAAACACCGCGAGAATGCCAACTACGTAGCTGAGCACGAACGACGCGCCCAGCACGAGCGGATCCAGGGGCACGGGGTCGAGAACGGCGTGCGTGAAGAGGACGAAGGCGGTCGCATACCCGATCCACCCTACCCCGCTGAGCACGACGTACGACGCAACGTCCTGGCGACGCAGGCGTGGCAGCGTCATGGTCATTTGTCGCCGTCGGGCCAGCCACGCTTCGGCTCTCCGCGCGAGCGGGGGCAGCAGAAACACCAGAGTTGCCAGGCCGGCAACGAGCACTGCCAGCAGCACGGGAAGCGGCAAGTGCCACGACGCCCCCAGCCTCGTGACGGGCGCGAAGGCGAGTGCGAGGACCAGGCCGGTGCTGGCCAGCACGATCTGCTGGAAGACCGCGGCGCTGGCGACGGCAGCCACCGAGAGGCCACTCGACGTGGACATCGCGGCCATACTCGCGTACTGCCAAATGCCACCGGGGATGTAGCGTGCAATGTTCGCCGCGGCGAACACCCGCAACGCGGCGACGAGGCCCACGCGTGCGCCCCACCACATCATGCTACCCGCCCACAGTCGCACCAGAAAAGCGTAACTGGCCAACCAGAGGGTGGAAGCGGTCACGAGGCCGACGGCGTCGATATCGAATCGCACACTCGAAAGATCACGCGCGTATTCCCGTGCCAGCCGAACGAGGAATACGCCCGCGACAGCGAGAAGCGCGAGACGAAAGATGGTTGGAAGGTGTCGGCGCAATGCTATTGAGGACGTTGTCGTCGGAGGGATGACGAATATACTTCTGGCGATGCGCATCCTCCACATCGTGACCGCGTTTCCCCGTCAGGCAGATGATCCCATTGCGCCGTGGTTGGTGGAGCTCCTGACCCGACTCCGCGCACGGGGACACGAGATCGATGTGCTCGCCTCCTCGTACCGCGGGCTTGGCGATCACGATCATCGGGGACTCCGGGTGCATCGATTCAGGTACTTCCCAGAGCGGTGGGAACGTCTCACGCATGAGGAGACGGCGCCCGACCGAATGCGGCGATCACCGCTCTACGCGGTGATGCCGCTCTTCTTTATTGTGGGTGGGATGCGTCGGGCATGGCAGCTCACGCGCCGTGAGCGCTATGACATCATCCACGTGCATTGGCCGATGCCCATGGCGTTGCTAGGGTGGGCCGCACGGCGCGCGCGCCGGACACCGATGGTCACCACGTTTTATGGGATTGAGCTGCGATGGGTGCAGAGCCGGCTGCCGTTCCTGCGCTGGCTCATTCGATGGGCAGCGCGGGCATCGGCGCAGGCGGTGGCCATCTCGACCTACACGGCCCGGGAGCTGCGGAAGTTTGCCGACGTGCCCATCGAAGTCATTCCGTACACGGCGGAGCTCGCTCCACCGTCGTCCCCTCCGCTGGACGCGCGCGGTGCGGAGCGATCGGTCCTGTTCGTGGGGCGCCTCATTGAGCGCAAGGGCGTGGGCCACCTCATTCGCGCGTTAGGCACCGTGCGCCGGCAGACTGCGGTACGACTAGTGCTGATCGGTGACGGGCCGGAGCGACCGCGGCTCGAGCAGTTGGCACGGGACGCCGGCGTCGCGGCACACGTCGATTTTCGTGGGCGGGTCACCGACGAGGAGTTGCGTCGCTCGTACGCGGCCGCCGACGTGTTCGTGCTGCCCTCCGTCTTCGACGCCCGCCAGGATACGGAAGGGCTCGGGGTGGTACTGCTCGAGGCGATGAACTACGCCGTGCCGGTGATCGCCAGCGACATTGGTGGCATTACCGATATCGTGCAGCACGAGCACACCGGGCTCCTGGTAGCACCGGGGGACGAGACGGCTCTGGCGAACGCGCTGACTCGCGTGCTGGCCGATCCCAGCCTCGCGCGCACACTGGGCGAATCGGGACGCCGCCTGCTGCGCGAGACGTTCAGTTGGGACCGTATCGTCGATCGCTGGGAGTCGGTCTACGAGCGAGCAGCAGCCACTGCTCGCGAGCCCAGCTAGCGGCCCGCCTCGTCCAGCCGTCGGCGCAGCTCGCGTAGCTCCGCGCGTTGCGCGGCGATCATCTCTCCGACGAGACCGCCCACGAACAACACCGTTCCGACGATCACGCACAGCATGACGAGGTCGATCAAGGGACGGTAGCCGAAGCCGCCCACGATGCGGATGGCGACGAGCGCGAGTCCCGCGAGCACGCCAATCCCCGCCAGCATGGCGCCGAGCACGCCGAACAAGAGGAGAGGCTTCTGCCCGAAGCGCAGCTCGAACCAGACAGCGAGCATGTCGAGCACGCCGATAGGAATGCGCCCGATGCCGAACTTCGATCGGCCGGTGTGACGCGCGTAGAGCGGG
>JACMLI010000110.1 GCA_014379705.1 Gemmatimonadaceae bacterium | reverse complement strand
GCGGAGTGGGACCGCTCGGCCGGCTCGCTCGCCTGGACGCCCGACGGCGCGCAGCTCATCGTCACGGCCACGGACCTCGGCCACCAGAACATCTTCGCGCTCGATGTCGCGAGCGGCGACGTGCGGCGGCTCACGCAGACGGGCTACCACTCCGACGCGGTGCCCGTGCCGCAGGGCATCTGGATGCTGCGCGACGACCTCGCCAATCCGGCCGAGATCCACTTCCTCGCCAACGGCAGCCGGCTGGCGCAGCGCCGCACGCATGTCAACGACGAGCGGCTGGCGGAGGCGCGCCTCGGCGACTACGAGCAATTCACGTTCACCGGCGCGCACGGTGACACCGTGCACGCGTGGCTGGTGAAGCCGGTGGGCTTCGACCCGTCACGCACGTATCCGGTGGTGATGCTCATCCACGGCGGGCCGCAGGGCTCGATGGGAAATCACTTCCACTACCGCTGGAATGCGCAGGCCTTCGCGGGCGCGGGCTTCGCGGCGGTGATGGTGGACTTCCACGGGTCCACGGGCTACGGCCAGGCCTTCTGCGACGCGATCCGCGGCGACTGGGGCGGCGCGCCGTACGAGGACATCATGGCGGGACTCGACCACGCACTGAAGGCGTACCCGTTCCTGGACGGTGAGCGCGCGGGCGCCGCGGGCGGCAGCTACGGCGGATACATGGTCAACTGGATCCAGGGGCAGACCACGCGCTTCAAGGCGCTGGTCGCGCACGCGGGCAACCTCGACGAGCGCTTCGCCTACGTCGCCACGGAGGAGCTGTGGTTCCCGGAGTGGGATCATCACGGCATGCCGTGGGAGCGCGACGTGCCGGGGACGGAACACAATCCCATCGAGCACGTGGCGAAGTGGCAGACGCCCGAGCTCGTCATCCACGGCGCGAAGGACTTCCGCGTGGTGGAGTCGCAGGGCATGGCGACGTTCACCGCGCTGCAGCGCATGGGCGTCCCCTCGCGCTTCCTCTACTTCCCCGACGAGAACCACTGGATCCTCAAGCCGCAGAACGCGGTGCTCTGGCACGACACGGTGCTGGACTGGTTCACGACTTATCTGAAGTAGGCGGCCGGGGGCCGAACGCCATCGAGTCGCTCGTCACCGGCGCCTGGACTTCGCCAACACGTTGACGGTGAGTCCGTCGCGCGACGCGTGCGCGCGACAAGTCCTTGCTCACATGTCCAACGACCACGCCTGCGTGCGCTCGCTCCAGTGGATCGTGAACTGGCTTCGGCCATAGTCACCGACCTCGAGCACGTACGTCGACATGTCGGTGGGTATCCGCCAACGCCACGGCCCAAACCTCGTTCCGGTGTCCATTGGCTGCAGACCCGCTTCAGCGAATGTGGCCGGAAATCGGCCATGCTCTCGACGGTAGCTCTGCAGCACGTCCAGAAGATGGGCGCCTTGCGCATCCAGCTGCTGCATGTCGCCTGGTTCGAGGTAGGGCCCCATGGGGCCGGCGTCGATGAGCGGAGCGTCCGAGCAACCGACGAACGAACTCGTGGCGGTGAGCCCAAGCATCAGCAGCAGAAGGACCAGGCGCGGGCGGACGCCGCGCCGCGGGACGTCGTGGCCCCGTGCCTCGAGTGGCAAGCTCAGCGCGAGCTGAGCGGCACGAAGGCGCGCTTCGTCGGGCCCGTGTAGATCTGGCGCGGGCGGTTGATGCGCGTCGTGGTGTCGTCGCGCATCTCCTTGAGGTGGGCGACCCAGCCGGGCAGGCGGCCGATGGCGAACATCACCGTGAACATGTCCGTCGGGATGCCGAGCGCGCGGTAGATGATGCCGCTGTAGAAGTCCACGTTCGGGTAGAGCTTGCGGCTGACGAAGTAGTCGTCGCGCAGCGCGACCTCTTCCAGGCCCTTCGCGATGTCGAGCGTCGGGTCCTTCACGCCCAGCGCCTTCAGCACGTCGTCCGCGGCCTCCTTGAGGATCTTCGCGCGCGGGTCGAAGTTCTTGTACACGCGGTGCCCGAAGCCCATGAGCTTCACGTTGCTGCCGTGATCCTTGGACTGCGCGACGAACTTCTGGTGGTCGCCGCCGGCGGCGCGGATGCTCTCGAGCATCTCGATGACTTCCTGGTTGGCGCCGCCGTGCAGCGGGCCCGACAGCGCCGAGATGCCCGACGCGATCGTCGCGAACAGGTTGGCCTTGCTGCTCCCCACCATGCGCACCGTGGACGTCGAGCAGTTCTGCTCGTGGTCCGCGTGCAGGATGAGCAGCAGGTTCAGCGCCTTCTCGACCTCCGGCTTCACCGTGTAGGTGGCCGACGGCACCGCGAACATCATGTTGAGGAAGTTGCCGGCGTACGACAGCTCGTTGCGCGGGTACACGAACGGCTGGCCGATGCTCTTCTTGTAGGAGAAGGCGGCGATCGTCGGCAGCTTCGCCAGCAGGCGCGTGATGTTCAGGTTGAAGGAAGCCGCGTCCTCGGGGTAGTAGGTGGACAGCGAGGCCACCATCGCCGCGAGGATCGCCATCGGGTGCGCGCCGCTCGGGTAGCCCTCGAAGAACTTCTTCATGTCCTCGTGGATGAGCGTGTGCAGCGTGATCTGGCCGGAGAAGTCGGCCCACTCCTGCTTGTTCGGCAGCTTGCCGTAGATGAGCAGGTACGCCACCTCGAGGAAGGAGGCGCCGCGCGCGAGCTCCTCGATCGGGTAGCCGCGGTACTGCAGGATGCCCTTGTCGCCGTCGATGAAGGTGATCGCGCTGCTGCACGCGCCCGTGTTGCCGTAGCCCGGGTCGTAGGTGATCGCGCCGCTCGCGTCGCGGAACTTGCGGACGTCCACGGCCGTCTCGCCCTCCGTGCCCACGATGACGGGCAGGTCGTAGTCCTTGCCGTTCAGCGTCAGCTTGGCCGTGGCCGGGTTCGCCTTGGTGCTCGTCGCCTGGGTCGTCATGCCTGCTTCTCTGCCTTCCTGTGCCGATGCCGGGTGGGTTCGCGCCGTGCGAGCGCGTCTTGCAACTGTAGCAATGCACGTTCCACCGCGGACACCCCCCGCCGTCCGGCGAGGGCGCCGAG
>JACMLI010000109.1 GCA_014379705.1 Gemmatimonadaceae bacterium | reverse complement strand
GCCACCGGTACGATTCGTGGCAAGGTGACGGAGGCATCGTCAGGGCGCGGGCTGGCCGATGCGCAGATTCAGGTCGTCGGCACGCGCGTCGGTACGCTCAGCCATGGAGGTCTCCACGCAGGCCGTCAACGAACTGCAGCGCGCGCAGGACATGGAGAAGGCGCTCCTGCGGGACAAGAAGCTGCACGACGAGCTCGATCGCGCCTACACGGACCTGCGCACGGACCTCAACCACGCCCTGCGCCCCGAGCTCTCGGAGCTGGCGAGTGCCTTCCTCGCCGAGCTCACCGACCACCGCTACTCCGAACTCGAGCTCGATGACCAGTACGACATCGTGGTGCTCGAGGACGGGCGGCCCAAGCCGGTGATCTCGGGGGGCGAGGAGGACCTGACAAACCTCGCGCTGCGCCTTGCCATCTCGCAGATGATCGCCGAGCGGACGGGGCAGCGGCTCACCCTGCTCGTGCTCGACGAGGTGTTCGGGTCCCTCGACGAGCTCCGGCAGCTCAACGTGGTCGAGCTCCTGCGCAGCCTGCAGGATCGGTTCGAGCAGGTCATCCTGATCACGCACGTGAACGTGGTGCGCGGGCTCGCCCACGAGATCCAGCTCGACTACGACGAGGAATCCGGCAGCACCGTCGTCCGGTCGACGTCGTCGACGCCCGATCCCGAGCTGTTCGACGGCGCCGCGCTCGAGGGCGCAGGGGCCGACGCGTGACCACGACGCGACCCTGGCACCCGCCGCGCGCCGTGAGCGGCCCGCATCGCATCGGCCTCACCGACATCGATGCCGTCAACCGCGTGTTCTCCGACGCGTTCACGGAGCGCTACCGCCGCGACGGCATGGTCGGCGTGCGGGTGCCACAGCTCAATCCGGCCATCTGGCGCTATGCCATCGAGGACGCGCGCGATGGCGCCATGCTCTGGCGCGACGAGCAGGGCGAGGTGATCGCCTTCAACGTCGCTCACCGCTCGGGGGTCGAAGGATGGATGGGCCCCCTCGCGGTGCGTCCCGAGTGGCAGGGCACGGGCCTGGGCAAGGCCATCGTCACCGAGGGCATCGCATGGCTTCGGGCCAATGGCTGCGTCGTGATCGGGCTCGAAACGATGCCGCGCACGATGGACAACATCGGCTTCTACTCGGGGCTCGGGTTCCTCCCCGGGCGCCTGACGATCACGCTCACCGTCGAAGCCGCGGAACGCGACCGCCCCCTGTCATTGATCGGCAACGTCCCGGCAAGCGGTCGCCAGGCATCACTGCACGCGTGCCGGGAGCTCACGAAGGAGGTTGTGCCCGGGTACGACTTCACGCGCGAACTCGAGCTGACCCTCGACCTCGGCCTGGGGGATGTCGCGGTCATCTACACCGGCACGCAGCTCGACGGATTCGCGCTGTTTCACTCGGCGTCCCTCGTGGAAGGGCGTTCGCGCGATGAGTTGCGCGTGCTGAAGATGGTGCTGCGCCACGTCGACGTGATCGAGCGGATGGCGGAGTCGCTGGCCGACGCGGCGCGGCGCACGGGGACGCGACGCGTGGCGATGCGCGTGCAGAGCGAATATGGCGAGGTCTATCGGCGCCTGGTGGAGAAGGGGGCGCGTGTGCGCTGGACCGACTTGCGCATGACCGTGCGCGGCTTCGAGGAGCGTCGCGCGGTGGGGGACGCGGTCGTGTTCAGCAACTGGGAGATCTAGGAACGGACGGGATGGCCGGGTACACGAGGACGGGGTGGACGGGCAGACGGGATGGACGGATGACTGAACCCGTGTATCCCGTCCATCCGTCTCCCTAGGCGCGCTTCTGCTGGGACGGCGTGATGACCGGCGGTTCGTAGCGCGGCGTCACGACCTGGAAGTCTCCCGTCTCCTCGCCAAGCGAGGCGAGCGCGGTGCGCTCCAACTCGCCGATGTCGACGAGGGCGGCCACGGGGGCGTAGAGTTCCTGGAAGGCGCCGGTGTTGAACCCGCGGGAGTCGTGGAGGTACACGGCGAGCACCGTGCCGCGGGCGACGCGCCAACGCGTGGAAGGCTTTTCCAGCGACTCTTCGCTTGGCAGTGTGCTGAAGAGGGCATCGACATCGCCGAGCCTTGCATCGAGCACCACGCGGAGATCGGGCCCGTACTCCTCGACGAGGAGCGTCACGGCATCATGCGCGAGCCTGTAGGCCAGGTCGAAAAAATCGCGGCGCGAGTTCGCCAATTGCTCGGCGACCCGCCATGCATTCTCGTCGAAGCGCTTGAGCCGGAGAAAAACCTGGTTCGCCAGCTCGGCCCGGAAACTCAGGTGCAATGCCATGTACCTATCAAGCTACCTCACAGATAGCGCGTGGCCAACCTCACTCGCGCAAATCCTTGCAAATCCCGTGCGAGAAGGGCCCGCCCTTCAGGGCTTACGTCTGGCGATCGATTTCGCCGTGGAGATCACCACAATGCGGTAGATGAGAAGGAACACCCCCACGCTGAGGAGAAGATGTATCCATCCGGGGGCGGTAGTCGTAAATGTGGCGAAGGCCCAGATGGCGAGCATGACGAGCGCGGCTACGATTCCGAGATCCATGGCGTGAATGGTAGTCAGATTGACCGGAGAAGTGCCCCCCCGTACATTCGGGGCGGCTGCATCATAGGGGCGAAGAGACTCATTTTTTGAGCCAACAAGCTCAGCGTAGGGGGCCAACAGATTGGTTGACGTCATGCCCCAGTGCGGGGAAGGCGGAAGGCCGGTTGCGGACCTTATTCCTATCCTCGGGCTTCAAAAAACCCTCTTCGTTCCGACCTCTTGCGGGCCCCGTCGAATTCATTCGGCGGGGCTCGTTGTTTCGTACCGCGACGAGTTTCGTTCTCTCGCCCCCCTCACGGAAGATGGTTCGAGGGTGACTCGAGACGAAGTACGGGAATTAAGGGCAGTACGGGAAGCACGGGAGGCACGGGAAGTACCGCGATCGCGGGGCCTCTCGTGCTTCTCGTGCCTCCCGTGCCGCTCGTGATTCCCGTGATTCCACTTGGCATGCGGTAAAAGGCATCCGTGACCTGAACTGCACGCTCAGGAAGGCCTTGCCGGGAACTTCGCTCCCGGGTCCGACTTTCGTCTCGAGCGTGGTCTGCCCGGTTCCCCCGGTATCGGATAATCTTCCAGTACTCCCACCGCCCCTCGTGCCGATCGTCACCATCACGCGCCGCCTTCGCTTCAATGCCGCTCACCGGATTCACAATCCGGTCATGAGCGACGAGGAGAACGCGCGTGTCTACGGCAAGTGCAACAACCCCAATGGGCACGGACACAACTACACGCTGGACGTGTCCGTGACGGGGCCGATCGACGAGCGGACGGGGTACGTGATGGACCTGGGGCTCGTGAAACAGGTCGTGACTCGCGAGGTCATCGACAAGCTCGACCACCGCAACCTGAACGTGGACGTGGACTTCCTGCGTGGGATCAATCCCACGTCCGAAAACCTCGTGGTGGCTTGCTGGCACGTGATCGAGCCGCACGTACAACCGGCGCGCCTGACGCGGCTTCGCCTGTGGGAGACGGAACACAACTATGTCGACTACGACGGGCGCAACGCGTCCTGAGGACTCCATGCCCTGGCACATCACGCCGCCGAAGGAAGGGGAACCCGGTGCGTTCGCCGGGGCCGCCTGCCTCGAGTACGAGAACCTGATCCGCCGCCAACTCGAGCTGCTCGGCGAGGACCCGCAGCGCGAGGGGTTGCAGCGCACGCCGCACCGCGTGGTGGACGCCATGCGCTTCCTCACGCAGGGCTACCAGATGAGGGTCGAGGACGTCGTCGGCGAGGGCATCTTTGCGGAGGACCACCAGAACATGGTGATGGTGCGCGACATCGAGCTGTATTCGATGTGCGAGCATCACCTCCTCCCGTTCTTCGGCAAGGCGCACATCGCGTACATCCCCAACGGGCGCATCGTCGGGCTCTCCAAGCTGCCACGCATCGTCGACATGTTCTCGCGTCGCTTCCAGGTGCAGGAGCGCCTGACGAGCCAGATCGCCGGGGCCATACACGACGTCCTGGACCCCCTTGGAGTGGGTGTCGTCATCGAGGCGCTGCACCTCTGCATGATGATGCGCGGCGTCGAGAAGCAGAACTCCAAGACGATCACCTCGGCGCTCACCGGCGCGTTCCGCGACGACGCCAAGACGCGCGACGAGTTTCTCCGTCTCGCGCACTCCAACGGTCGGTAACATGTCGGGGTCGCTCGCGGGGCACGTGGCGGTGGTCACTGGTGCCTCGCGGGGGATCGGGTGCGCGGTGGCAGTGGCGCTCGCGG
>JACMLI010000108.1 GCA_014379705.1 Gemmatimonadaceae bacterium | reverse complement strand
GCGCACGTCGATGCGTCGCGCGTAGCCATCGCTCGACGCCATCGTGGGAAGGCTCGCGGTCGCTCCCCCCAGGGTCGCTCCCTCCATCGTGGACTCTGCCTCGGCCACGATGCGCTGCCATTCCTCGGCGCGCGTCGCCGATTGGGCCCCTGACTGGAACACCTCGAGATAGCCCACGGCCGTGAGGCCGAGGATCACGAGGGCGGTGAACGCTTCGAGGAGGCTCATGACCTGCGCCCCGACGCGCAGCGTACCGCGTCCCATGCCGGTGCCAGGGTCGGTGAGCCTCCGCGCAGCGCACAGCGACCGACCGGTGACACGTCGATGGTCAGCGGTGCGCCCGGCGGCTCCACCTGGCCGCTGTCGACGTGTTGTTGTCCATCCGCCAGCGTCGCGAGCATCCAGCGACCATCGACCCCGACCGCCAGGGTCAGCGGCTGGGCGCGCGCGATCGCCCGGGCGCGGGCGTGCTGGGCAACCACGTCCAGCGTGAGGACAGAGGGACGAGGGAAAATGAACGACGGCAGCACGAAGGCCGCGGTGATTCCGAGGACCATGAGGACGACCACCAGTTCCAGCAGCGTGACACCATCGCGGCGCCGGCTGGGCACCACGCCGGTCAGGCGCGCGGAAACGGGGGGAACGAGGGGCGTCATCAGGCGGGCGCCATCAATTGAGGGGGGAACACTTCGTGGACGGCTCGCAATGGTAGTAAGCAACGGTCCCGGCCACTACGCAAACCGTCGCCAGGCACCGACTTCACCGCGCGGCGGACCCCGGATTGCCGGGCCAGCCAATCGCGATCAGCTTCCCTGCGTGACCATGCCACCTGCCACCATCGCCAAGGGCCCCATGACGAGGCTCCCTAACGAGTCCACAACATGGATGACCCTGCTGGCGGGGACGTGTGATGCGCGACACGAGAATTTTGTCCAATCTGGGAAGCCGCGTCGCATCGTCAGGGTCCACGGGGGCACCCAGACGTGACGTCCCCGGCGTCGTATGACGTTGCGGTGGTGGGGCTTGGCGCCATGGGGAGCTCGGCCGCACTTCACCTCGCTCGCCGAGGGCTCCGTGTGCTCGGCATCGATCGTTTCGCGCCACCACACGACCTCGGCTCGAGTCATGGCCGGGCCAGGCTCATCCGGGAGGCATACTACGAGGATCCGCTCTACGTCCCGCTCGTCAGGCGGGCCTACGAGCTCTGGCGGGCCCTCGAGCACGAAGTTGCCGCCCCGGTGCTGCACCGCACGGGAGCCGTGATGATCGGCGCAGCTGAATCGGAACTGATCATGGGGACGCGCGAGAGCGCCATCCGCCATGATGTCCCCCATGAACTGCTCGACGCAAAGCAGCTGCACCAGCGCTTCCCGGTGCTGGAGCCCCTTGCCGACATGGTCGGGGTGTTCGAGCCCGGGGCCTCGATCCTGGTTCCGGAGACCATCGTTGGCCTGCAGGTCGAGCTCGCGTCGCGTGCCGGGGCAACGCTCGTCTTCGGCGAGAGGGTCATGTCGTGGGAAGGCGGAACTGATGGCGTTGAGCTGCGAACCGACCGGGGCACGCATCACGCCCGCCAGGTCGTGTGTTGCGCAGGGGCGTGGACACCGGGCCTCGTGGCCGGCACTTCCTCGTTGCTCGAAGTGGAACGACAGGTCCAGCAGTGGTGGGCGCCGGCACGGAAGGAGGAGTCCTTCGGCATCGGGCATATGCCGGTGACCTTGTGGGAACTCGCGAATGGTCGCGTGTTCTACACGATGCCGGACATGGGGCAGGGCCTGAAGGTCGGCTGGCACCATAGCGGCGCGGTCACCGACCCGGATCGCGTCGAACGCACCGTGTCGCCGGAGGAGCATGCCGGCATTGCCGACCTCCTGCGACGCTTCACGCCGGCGGCCAAGGGTGATCGGCTGGCCTCGCAGGTGTGCCTCTACACGAACACCCCTGACCGGCATTTCATCGTTGACCGGCTGCCGGGCGAGGCGCGTGTCCTCCTGGTCAGCGCGTGCTCGGGCCACGGCTTCAAGTTCGCGAGCGTGATCGGTGAGGTCGTGGCCGACCTCGTGACGAGTGGGCGCAGTGCGTTCGACCTCACGCCGTTCCGTCTGGCGCGCTTTTCCGCACAGGCTGCCTGACGAGTGAGCGCCATGGGAGCCCAGCCCACGCCAGCGACACGCACCGACGTCGTCGAGTCTCCGGGCCAGGAGGTCCTCGACGCCGAGCGCGATCGCGCCGAGCGCGTGCTCAATGGCGTGCGGGCCGTGGTGTTGAGCGCGCTCGCCCTGGCCGCGGGCGTGTATGCGCCATCGCTCACGCCGGAACTGAATCGCGTGAACCTGGCGGTCCTCATCGCCATGCTGCTCTGGACGGTCGGCCAGTATCCACTCTTCTATCGGCGCACGCGCCTGCCGGGGTGGCTGCGACTGGCGAACCCGATCGTCGACATCACCGGCGTCACGGCCCTGGTCGCGGGGTACGGCATCGTCGCGTCGCCGGCCCTCGCACTCAAGACCCCGATCCTCGACGCCTACTTCGTGATCCTCGCGTCACTTCCCGTGGCGTCCTCCACGCGCAAGGCGGCGAGCGTCTCGTTCCTTGCCGTGGCCCAGTACGGCGCCCTGGTGTCGTGGTTCGCGGCGACGGGTCGGCTCCGCATGATCATGGACCCGGTGGTCGCGAGCGGCGCCACCGGGGTGTCGCCGCTCGACGAAGGGGCCAAGCTCCTCCTGCTCACGTGCGTGGGCGCGGTCGCGACGTACGCCACCCGCTGGCAGGAACGGCTCGCGGGGCGCTATGCCACGGCCTCCGGGCAGAGCGCGCGCCTCCAGTCGCGCCTCACGCGCACCGAATTGCAGGCGCTGAAGCTTCAGCTGCAGCCGCACTTCCTCTTCAACACCCTCAACGCGATCACGGCCCTCGTGCACCGCGACGCGTCGCGCGCCGAGCGCATGATCTCCGGGCTCAGCGAGCTGCTGCGCGTGTCGCTCGGCTCGGCCGGCGACCAGGAGGTGACGCTGGCGCGCGAGCTCGAGGTGCTGCAACACTACGTCGACATCCAGCAGGAGCGCTTCGAGGACCGGCTCACGGTCACGGTCGACGCCCCCGCCGAGATCCAGCGGGCCCTGGTGCCGAACCTCATCCTGCAGCCACTCGTGGAGAACGCCATCAAGCACGGACTTTCGGGGCGCGCGGCGGCCGGGCAGGTCACCGTCGTCGCCCGTCGCGTCGACGATCGCCTCGTGATGACCGTCGACGTTGACCCTGCGTTGCTGCGTACGCGCGTGCCTCCTCTGCTCCTGCAACCAATGGTCGAGAATGCAGTGGTTCACGCGCTGTCTGACAGTGATG
>JACMLI010000107.1 GCA_014379705.1 Gemmatimonadaceae bacterium | reverse complement strand
TACACGCCCCATACGCCCCATGCGCCCCACACGCCCTACACGCCCCATACGCCCCAGAATGCCCCGTCTCCTCCGCTACGCCCCCCTCTTCCTCCTCCTGATCCCGGCGATCGGCATGCCGGAATCGGCGTCGCGCGAGGTCATTCCCCCAGCGGATTCTGTCGCGGCGCAGGGACGTGTCGATTCCCTCACGGCCATCGAGCGGGCGATCGTGAAGGCCGTGGAATCGCGGAATGCCGAGGCGCTCGCGCTGCTCGAGGCGGTCGTCAACATCAACAGCGGCACGATGAACCTGCGCGGTGTGCGCGCCGTCGGGGATGTGTTTCGCAAGGAGTTCGACGCGCTCGGCTTCAAGACACGTTGGGTCGAAGGCGCCGCGTTCAAGCGCGCGGGGCACCTCATCGCCGAACACGCGGGGCGTGGGCCGCACCTGTTGCTCATCGGGCACCTCGACACCGTCTTCGAGCCGTCGCACCCGTTCCAGAAGTTCGAACGCGTCACCGACAGCACTGCCCGCGGGCCCGGCGTCATCGACATGAAGGGCGGAAACGTGATCATCGTCTACGCGCTGCGTGCGCTGCAGGCTGCGGGCCAGCTGAAGGACATGCACGTCACGGTGGTCATGCACGGCGACGAGGAAGATGCCGGCT
The DNA here is from genome assembly GCA_014379705.1 of Gemmatimonadaceae bacterium. Lineage (GTDB taxonomy): Bacteria > Gemmatimonadota > Gemmatimonadetes > Gemmatimonadales > Gemmatimonadaceae > RBC101. The sequence continues at coordinate 7,080 of JACMLI010000107.1, read as the reverse complement.
CCCCGATCGACTCGGCGCGCTACCACCTGCGCGAGGCGGCGAAGACGGCGCAGCATGCGATTGGCTTCGAGGACGGGTCGGGGGATCCGAAGACCGCGGTGGTCGCCCGGCGTAGTGCGGGGTCGTGGGTCGTGACGTCCACGGGAACGCCCGCGCACTCGTCGCAGATCTTTCGCGAGGACATCGGGTATGGCGCGATCTACGAGTCGGCGCGCGTGCTCAACGCCTTTCGCGAACGCCTCGCCGGCCAGCAGTACCTCACGTTCAACCCCGGCGTGGCGTTAGGCGGCACCGAGGCCGCCCTCGACAGCACCGACACCGAGGGCAGGGCGGCCGGCAAGACCAACGTGGTGGCGAAGTCGATGCAGGTGAGTGGCGACCTGCGCACGATCTCCCCCGAGCAACACGCCGAGGCAAAGCGCGTGATGCAGGAGATCGTGTCCACGCCCCTGCCACACACCACGTCGAACATCCGGTTCGACGATGGCTACCCGCCGATGGCGCCAACCGAGGGCAACCGCCGCCTGCTCGCGCGCTACGACCAGGCCAGTCGCGACCTTGGCTTCGGATCGGTTGTGGCTGTCGATCCGTCCAGGGCGGGGGCGGCCGACGTGTCGTTCACGGCGCCCTTCGTGCCATCAGCGCTCGACGGCATCGGCCTGGCCGGGTGGGACGACCACACCGACAAGGAGTTGGCGAACCTCAACATGCTGGGGCCGCTCACCAAGAGGGCGGCATTGTTCCTCCATCGGCTCACCGTCCAGGGCGTACCGAAGGCGTAGGGACGGGATGGACGGGTGGACGGGATGGACGGGTACACGCTATCAACCAGTTCGCTTTCCACCACCTCGTCCATCTCGTCCATCTCGTCCCTCTCGTCCCTCTCGTCCCTCTCGTCCCTCTCGTCCACCCGTCCCCCCATGCCCACCTACACCCTCCGCGTCAACGGCACGTCGAAGCAGGTCGACGTGGACGCCGACACCAGGCTCCTCTGGGTGCTGCGAGACGTGCTCGGCCTCACGGGAACCAAGTTCGGCTGCGGCATCGCGCAATGTGGTGCCTGCACCGTTCACCTGGATGGCGCTGCCGTCCGCTCCTGCACGACGCAGGTCTCGCAGGTGGGCACGCGCACGATCACGACGATCGAGGGGCTCTCGCCAGACGGGGGCCATCCTGTCCAGCGCGCGTGGATCGACGAGGACGTTCCCCAGTGCGGCTACTGCCAGGTAGGGCAGGTGATGGCCGCGGCCGCGCTCCTGAAGAAGACGCCGCGTCCGACGGACGAAGACATCGACGATGCGATGACCGGGAACGTGTGCCGCTGCGGTACCTACGACCGCATCCGGCGCGCGATTCACCGTGCGGCACAGGAGGGCTGATCCCATGGAGCGCCGTTCCTTTGTGAAGCTCGTCGCGGTGTCGGGAGGTGGGCTCGCCTTCGCCATTCGGCCGTCGCAAGCAGATCGGGCCGGGCAGGTATCGGACGAGATGAATGAGTGGGTGCCGGGGGCCTTCCTGCGCATCGATCGCGACGGGACCGTCACCGTGACCGTGGCGCGTGCCGACATGGGGCAGGGGGTTCGTACCGCCTTGCCGATGATCGTGGCCGACGAGCTCGACGCCGACTGGGATCGCGTGAAAATCGTCCAGGCCGAGGCGCATCCCGATCGCTACGGGCGCATGATGACGGTGGGGAGCACGAGCGTGCGCAACGGCGCGTGGCTCCCGCTTCGTCGTGCGGGGGCCACCGCGCGAGAGATGCTTGTCGCCGCCGCCGCGGCGCAGTGGAGCGTGCCGGCCTCCTCGCTCCGCACCGAGCGCGGTCGCGTGCTGCACGCCGGCTCCGGCCGAGTTATTGCGTACGGAGACCTGGTGGACGGGGCCACGAAGCAGGCCGTGCCATCGTCACCTCGTCTCAAGACGCCTGACGAGTTCCGGATCATCGGCACGAGCCCGAAGCAGCTCGACACGCCGGCGAAGGTTACCGGCAAGGCGCAATTTGGCATCGACGCCCGCGTGCCCGGCATGCTCTTCGCCACGGTCGTGCACCCACCGATCTTCGGCAGCACCGTCAGGAGCTTCGACGCGACGGCCGCGCTGGCCGTGGCCGGCGTGAAGAACGTTGTGCAGGTATCGCAGGGGGTCGCGGTGGTCGCCGAGCACACGGGGGCAGCGCTCAAGGGGGCGAAGGCGCTGGTGATTGCATACGACAACACCGGGTTCACCGCGTCGAGCCCGGAGATCTTCGAGGCGTTAGGCAGGCTGGCGTCGGCCCCGGCGCTCGAGGCGAAACGCGTCGGGACGCCGGAGAACGCGATCGCTGGAGCCGGGCGTCGCGTGCAGGCCGAATACCAGGCGCCCTACCTCGCACACGCCACGATGGAGCCGATGAACTGCACGGCCGACGTGCGGGCCGATCGCGTGGAGCTCTGGGCGCCGACGCAAAACCCCCAGGGGGCGCAGCAGGCCGCGAGCCGCCTCACGGGGATTCCGCTCGACAAGGTGACCGTGCACACGCAGCTCATGGGGTGTGGATGGGGGCGTCGCAGTCGCGATGACTTCGTGACCGACGCGGTCGAGGTCTCCAAGGCGATCGGCGCACCGGTGCAGGTCCTCTGGACGCGCGAAGAGGACATGCAGCACGACTTCTACCGGCCCGCAGCGGTCGTGAAGCTCGACGGAGGCGTCGACGCCGGCGGCACGCTCAACGCGCTCACCGTCCGCATCGCCGCGCAGGGCATCAGCGGCCCCCGCAACGGTCTCGATGGCAATGCTGTCGCGTCCATCGCCGACACCCCGTACCACATCCCCAACTTCCTGGTGGAGTACGCGCGCGCGGAGAACGCGGTGCCGGTCGGGTATTGGCGTTCGGTGGGTCCGTCGCAGAACACCTTCGTCTTCGAGAGCTTCATCGACGAGATGGCGCACGCCGCGGGGCGCGATCCGGTCGAGTTCCGCCGTGGGATGCTCGCCGAAGAACCGCGCATGCTCCACGTGCTCAACGCCTGCGCGGAGCGGGCGAAGTGGGGAAGCGCCGTCCCGGCCGGCCGCGCGCGCGGCGTCGCGCTGGTGGAGGACAAGGGCGGACGTGTCGCGGAGATCGCAGAGGTGAGCCTCGAGAACGGGCGCATCCGCGTGCACCGAGTCACCGTGGTCGCCGATTGCGGGCAGATCATTCACCCCGGGATCGTGCACGCCCAGCTCTCGGGCTCCGTCGTCGCCGGACTCACCGCGGCGCTCTATGGTGAGATCACGATCGAGAAGGGGCGCGTGAAGCAGGGGAACTTCAACGACTACCGCATGCTCCGTATCGGCGAGATGCCGGAAGTCGACGTGCACGTGGTTCCGAGTCGGGAAGAGCCCGGTGGCGTCGGTGAACCGGGAGTGCCACCGATCGCGGCCGCTGTCGCCAATGCCCTCTTCACGCTGACGGGGGTCCGCGCACGGCGCCTTCCGCTCGGCGCAAATTGGAGGGCTTAGGGGGACGGATGGACGCATGGACGGATAGGCGGATGGCGGGCACCTTCCCTCCCGTCGTCCCTTTGGCCGAGCGTCAATCCATCCGTCCAGCGCTTGCCATCCGTCTTTCCGTCCATCCGTCCATGAAGTGGTCCCTGCTCGGCGCGATCGGGGTGCTTGCCTGCGCCGGTGAACGCGCGGCGCCGCGCAGCGACTCGGTCGCAGCCGCAGCGGGGCCGGTGTTCCGCAACGTGTCGAGCACCACCGCGTACGTTGGCGATGACGCCTGCACGAGTTGCCACGTGGCGCAGGCTGCCGCGTACAATTCGACCAACATGTCGCGCTCCTTCCATCGGTGGATCGCGAGCCAACGGGTGGAAACGACGCTCGACTCGGGACTCGTGAACCGGCCGACCGGGTATCGCTACGCGGTCGTCGAGGACAGCGGGCGCCTTTTCCAGGTGGAGTTCATTCCAGGGCCGGATGGCCGGCGCCTCCACGAACTGCGACGCCGCATGGACTACGTGATGGGCAGCGGCAACGTGGCGCGCACGTACTTCACCGAGTCCAATGGGCGGCTCTTCCAGCTGCCCCTCACCTGGTATCGCGATCACGGGTGGGACTTCAGCCCGGGGTACGAGGTCTCGAACCCGCGCTTCGACCGCCTGATGCCGGATCGGTGCATCGCGTGCCACTCCAACTTCCCGAAGCCGACGCCGCACCTCGAGGGCAAACACGAGGCGTGGGTGGAAGGCATCGGCTGTGAGCGCTGTCATGGACCGGGGGCCCTCCATGTGGCGGAACGACGCGCGGCGACGCGTGCCGACACGGGCATCGACCGCTCGATCGTGAACCCCGCGCGCCTGTCGGTCGCGCGTCGCGTGGACATCTGCGAGGAGTGCCACGTCCACACCGCCGTCTCCGTCCTGCGCGAAGGCAAGGACGCGTTCAGCTATCGGCCGTCGCAGCCGTTGGATGCCCAATACGCCTACTTCAAGGTCGCGGGGAGCATCGACGTGGTGTCGCACGCCGATCGGTTGCGACAGAGCGCGTGCTTCCTTGGCAGCCAGTCCGCGGCGCAACCGATGGAATGCGCCACGTGCCACAATCCGCACCGTCGCGCCACGGATACCAACGCGCCGTGCCGGGCATGCCACACGGCGGACCAGCTGTCGCAACAACTGGCGACGGCGCCCGCTCGTGCCGAGCACGGGCCAAAGGCGGAATGCGTGCGCTGCCACATGCCACGCATCGCGGAACGCACTGTGCCGCATGGTGCGTTCACCGAGCACTGGATTCGCGTCCCATCACGGCCGGCGGCGCCACCGGTGCGTGCCGTCGATCGCGACGCGCTGGTCGACGCGTACTTCGGCCGCGACCGGGACGGCACCGAGGCGAAGCTCTACCAGGCCATGGGCGGCGTGGTCTACGCGACGCTTGCCGCCGACCCGCGCGCACTCGGCCAGGAGGCCGCGTCGCTCGAGAAATCGCTCGGCAACGATCGCACGCGTCGTGACGCGCACTTCCTCCTGGGTGCGGCGTGGGAGCAGGTCGGCAGGTCCAAGGACGCGCGACGAGCCTTGCAGGTGGCGGTGCAGCTCGATTCCACTCGCCCGGAAGCGCTGCGCGCCCTGGCACAGGCCACGGCGCGATCGGGCGGGACACCGGCGGAGATCGAGCCCCTCTTCCGCCGCGCCCTCGACATGCAACCGGCGCTGGCGTGGATCCGCGCTGAATACGCCGACTGGCTGCAATCGGTCGGCCGCGCGGACGACGCCGTGCGTGAATACCGCGCCGCCGTCGCCGAGCAGCCAACACTGGCGACCGCCTGGTTCAACCTCGGGACCACTCTCACTCACCTCGCGGATCGTGCTGGAGCGTCGGCGGCATTTCAGGAGGCCGTCCACCTGGACCCTTCCTTCGCCGAGGCCCTCGCGCCGCTGCTCGAGGTGTCCGTCATTGGGAGCAAGGTGACGTCGATTCGGAGCCTCGGCTCGCCGCTCGCATCCCTTCCGTTGCGCGCGCGGGCGGCACGGGCATTGGCCGTGCGGGTGGAGGGGCCGGCGTCGCTCGTGTTCGACAACGTCCCGGCGCGCGGGTTCGTGCTGATCTTCCGCCCCGACGGCTCGCTTCTCAGTGCCCTTCCCACTGGCGCGGCTGGAATGCTGAGGTGGGACCTGATGGTGGCGCCGGGCCAGCCACTGGGCGCTGGCCTCTACCGGGCACAGGTACAGGGAAGGGACGCATCCGGGAACATCGTGCCGCTACAGGTGCATCATCTCGGCTTCGTGCGCGCACCGATGTAAGGTTGGGGTCACCAGCACCAGAGGAGTCCACCACCCGACTACCCGTCCCACCCGTCCACCAGTCAGTATTTCCCCCACCGGACTCCCTCCATGCGCCACACCCTCGTTCTCTCCGCCGTTCTCCTTTCCGCCTGTACGTTGCAGCGCACGTCGATGTCGTCTGCAGCCGCCGACGATCATTCAGCGCACATGAGTGCGGCAGACCTCAAGGCTCCCGCTTCGCCGCGGGTGTCGGGCTCACTTCAGCAGGGTCACGCCGGAGTTCCGGCGAGCAACGTCACGGCCCCGGCGCGTCTGGCCGCGAGTCCGCGTCACGGCGAGTGGGTGAAGTTCCCGTCTGCGCCGGGGTCCGCCGATTCGATCATGGCGTGGATCGTGTATCCGTCAACGCGCGAGAAGGCCCCGGTCGTGGTGGTCGTCCACGAAATTTTCGGCCTTGCCACGTGGGTCCGCGGCGTTGCCGACCAGGTCGCGGCCGACGGCTTCATCGCGATTGCCCCGGACTTCCTGTCTCGCGTGCGCGGCGGGCCGAGTAACATCGAGCTCTCCGGTGACACGGCGCGGCGGCTCATTGCCGGCGTGAACGCGGAAGAGCGGAATCGCGTGATCGCAGCCGCGGCGAACTTCGCGATGATGCAGCCCGCCGCGACGCAGAAGTACGGCGTCATCGGCTACTGCTGGGGAGGACAGACCGTGTTCATGCACGCGGTGAATGGCGGCGTGCAGGGTTACAACGGTGGCGTGGCCTTTTATGGGCTCGGTTACATGACCGGTGGGCAGCCGGCGACGGCGACCACGGCCGCAGTGCCTGCGACGGTGAGCGCCGACTCGATGGCAAAGATCCGCGCCCCGATCATGCTGCTCAACGGCTCGAAGGACATGCGCATCGCTGCGGCGATGCCGGCGCTCGATTCGGTGATGAAGGCGCAGAAGAAGAACTACGTCGGCGTGAACTACGAAGGGGCCGTGCACGGCTTCCTGCGCGCGCAGGACGACCCCAAGGCGCAGCGCGACGAGGCTGAGGAGGCCGCGAACCTCGCGGCGACGCGCGATGGCTGGCCGAAGACGATTGCGTTCCTGCGCAAGAATCTCAAGTAGACTACCCGGTAGTTTGCACAACATGAATCCCACCGACGCACAAACGATCATCGCGCTTGCCGCGCTCGCCGCCGCGGCTGATGGCAACCAGAGCGACGCCGAGCGCGCGAACATCGCAGCCGCTGCGACGCGCCTTGGTCTCCCTGGCGATGACCCGCGCCTCAAGCCGGCGGCGACGGGGCCGGGCACCGTCGCCGCGCTCGTGGCGGCACTGTCG
>JACMLI010000013.1 GCA_014379705.1 Gemmatimonadaceae bacterium | reverse complement strand
GCGTGTTCGACACCGGCATGTACGAATACGACAATGCGTACGTCTACATGTCCCTTGCCGCGGCGCAGGAAGTGGCGGGGCTCGACAGTGCCGTGACCGGCGTCGAGGTGCGCACGACGGACCGCTGGTCGGCGGCCGAGGTGGCCGCGCGGATCACGCAGACCCTCGGGCCGGTGTATCGCACCGTCGACTGGCAGGAGCAGAACTCGTCGCTCTTCCAGGCGCTCAAGCTCGAGAAGCTCGGAATGAGCGTGATCCTGCTGCTGATCGTACTCGTCGCGGCGTTCAATATCGTGAGCAACCTGACGATGGTGGTCACCGACAAGACGCGAGAGATCGGCATCCTCAAGGCGATGGGGATGTCGGCCAGGTCGGTCCGGCGCATCTTCCTCGCACAGGGGCTGACCATCGGTGTGGTGGGGACCACGCTGGGTCTCACGCTCGGCCTCGCGGTCTCGGCGGCGCTCGGCAAGTACAAGTTGATGCGGCTCGATCCCGCGGTGTACTTCATTGATCACCTTCCTGTCGCCACGGAGTTCTGGGACGTGACCTTCACGATCCTCGCCTCGGTGGCCATCGCCGGCATCGCGACCCTGTACCCAGCCCAACAGGCTGCACGACTCTTCCCGATTGAGGCCATTCGTCACGAATAGCCGGCCCACCGGCCGCGACCGGGCGAGGCGAGAACGCGAGCCAGCAAGCGTGTCCTCTTGAGCACTAAGCTCGAGCTCGGCATCGCCTGGCGATACCTCCGCGGGCATGGGGGGTCACGGCTCCTGTCGTTCATTACCATCATCGCGATCGGCGGCGTCGTCATCGGCGTCAGCGCACTGATCGTCGTCATGGGCGTCATGAACGGGCTCCAGCAGGACCTGCGCGAGAAGATCCTGATCGGCAGCCCCGACGTTCGCGTCCTCTCGTTTGGCGAGGACCTCAAGATCGAGGGGTGGCGCCCACTCCTCGGACGGATTCGGACCGAGCGAGGCGTGACGGCGGCCGCTCCATTCGTACTGACGAACGGGCTCGTTACGGCCGGCCATGGGGCAAAGGAAGGGACGTACATCGCCGGGATAGAGCCTCTCAAGGAAGGACGCGTCGACCCGACCTCGATCCGGCAGCGAGCGGTGCAGGGCGACTTCACGTTCAAGGCGCCGTCGGGCACGTTGGAAGGCGCGGTCGTCGGAGACCTCCTCGCCAAGCGGCTTGGCGCCGTCATCGGCGACACGCTGACCGTGCTGACGATAGGAAGGGGTGCAGTGAACGCGGCCACGGGGACGGTAGTGCCGACGGAGGCACAGTTCGCGGTCACCGGACTCTTCAAGACAGGCATGTTCGAGTACGACAATGCCTACGTCTTCGTGTCCCTTGGAGCCGGACAGCAGGTGGCCGGGCTCGATAGCGCCGTCACCGGTATCGAGGTCAGTACGACCGATCGATGGATCGCCCCGGATGTGGCCCGGCGGCTGGCCGACACGCTGGGCTATCCCTATCGCACCGTCGACTGGCAGGAGCAGAACTCGACCCTGTTCCAGGCGCTCAAGCTGCAGAAACTGGCCATGACGGTCATCCTGCTCCTGATCGCCCTCGTCGCGGCGTTCACGATCATCAGCAACCTCACCATGGTCGTGTCCGACAAGACCCGCGAAATCGGAATCCTGCGGGCGATGGGAATGACCTCGCGCTCCATTGGGCGGGTCTTCTTTGCGCAGGGGCTGATCATCGGGCTCGTTGGCACAGCCCTGGGCCTCATGCTCGGACTTTTCGTCTCGGCGATCCTCGGGAGGTACGAGTTGGTCAAGCTCGACCCGTCGATCTACTTCATCGATCACCTGCCCGTCGCCAACCAGCTCAGCGACGTGCTGTTCACCGTCCTGGCGAGCGTCGTAATTGCTGCGCTCGCAACACTTTCGCCGGCGAGGAGCGCGGCCGGGCTCTACCCAGTGGAGGCGATCCGCCATGAGTAGGGAGAAGGCCTCCGGGGGAAACCGGGGTCAGGAAATCGGGCTAGTTGTGCAGGGAAGCACGCGGGAGCAGTGTACCCTTCACATGAGACAGACCAGCCGGGAGTTGATGTGCCGGTCCTGAAGGCGCAGGGCATCGTGAAGACCTACCGCGGTGGTGATGGCGGGGTCTTGAACATCCTTAATGGCGTGGATCTCACCGTCGAACGGGGTGAAATGGTCGCCATCGTCGGAGCCAGCGGCGCTGGCAAGAGCACGCTCCTGCATGTCATGGGGGCCCTCGATCGCCCCAACCGCGGGGACGTCGTGATCGATGGCGAATCAGTGGAGGGACGGACCGACGAGGAACTGGCGCTCCTCAGGAACCGGAAGGTCGGATTTGTCTTCCAGTTTCATCACCTCCTGCGGGAGTTCTCGGCGCTGGAGAACGTGATGATGCCACTGCGGATTGGTGGGACGGAGCCGGCCGAGGCGCGAAAGCGCGCCGAGGAATTGCTCGCTCGGGTCGGGCTGACGGCGAGAAAGCACCACCGCCCGTCTCAGCTGTCAGGGGGGGAGCAGCAGCGGACGGCTGTGGCTCGCGCCCTTGCCACGGATCCGGTGCTGCTGCTGGCGGATGAACCGTCCGGGCACCTGGATCATGGCAATGCCGAGCGGCTTCATGAAATCCTTTCGAAGCTTGCCCGGGATCTTGAGATTGCACTGGTGGTAGTGACGCACAATGCGTCACTGGCCGGTCGTGCAGGACGCTGCCTGCTCCTGGCCGACGGCCTGCTGGCCGAAACTGAAGTTGGGAGACTTGCGACCTGATGCTCTGCGACGTGTGCCGGGAAATCGATGCGAGTGTACACCTCACCAAGGTGGTTTCTGGTGAGGTGACGCTGGAGCATTTGTGCGCCCGTTGCGCGGCCGAGCGGGGAATCGAGACCACGGTCACGACGCCACCGAAGAACGTGATGGGGGAGTTCCTCCATGCCGTGCAGCAGCAGGCGACGGTCGACAAGGCCGACGCGACGCGCTGCACGTTCTGCACGATGACGCTCAAGGATTTCCGGGCGACCGGTCGCCTGGGCTGCGCGCACTGTTACGAGACCTTCGAGCCGAGCCTGCGCGAGTTGCTGCGCCGCGTCCATGGCAGCTCCCAGCACGTGGGGCGGAAGTACATGCCTCCTGCGCCTGAACTGCTCCACCGTGCGACGACGATCGGGGAGCTGCGGGACCGGCTCCGGCGGGCGATCGCCAACGAGGATTTCGAGAACGCCGCGTCGCTGCGGGACAAGATCAAGGGGTTCGAGTAGTGCTCGACCTCTCCCTCATTCCCGACGGCGGGATCGGATGGTTGGAAGGCTCCGGCGAGCACACCGACGTGGTGCTCTCCACGCGGATCCGGCTGGCCCGCAATGTCGAGGGGATCGCGTTCACCGGGCGGTCGCGGGAAGGCGAGCGGCTGCGGGTGCTGCAGGCGGTGCGTGACGCCCACCCGCATGTGCCGTCCTTGAAGAACGGGGTGATCCTGCGGCTCGACGAGCTCGAGCCTAACGATCGGCTCCTGCTGCACGAGCGGCACCTGGTGAGCAAGGAACTCGCGGGGCTGGATACGGCAGGGGTGCGGGGCGGGGCGGCCGTGGTCGTGAGTCAGGGGCTGGGCGTGCTGGTCAACGAGGAGGATCACTTGCGGTTGCAGGCGGTCCGTTCGGGGCTCGCCCCGCACGCGACGGTGGAAGCGGTGCTGCAGCTCGACCGGGAACTCGGGTCACGCATTGCGTATGCATATCACGAGGAGTTCGGGTTCCTCACGGCGTGCCCGACGAACACGGGGACGGGGATGCGGGCGTCGGTGTTGATTCACTTGCCGGGGCTCGTGTTGACGAAGGAGATCGGGAAGGTGCTGTCGGGGCTGCAGGCGATGGGCCTGACGTACCGTGGGCTGTACGGCGAAGGCAGCGAAGTGGTGGGCAATTTCTTCCAGATTTCCAACCAGACGACGCTGGGCCGGTCAGAAGAGGAGCTGGTGGATCACCTGCAGCGCGTGGTCCGTCACGTGATCCAGCGGGAGCATGAGGCGCGCAAGGTGCTCTGGCGGGATGCGGGCTATATTATCGAAGACAAGTTGTGGCGCGCGTACGGGACGTTGCGGTTCGCACGCAGCCTGTCGTTCGAGGAAGCGATGAACTACCTCAGCGGCGTGCGGCTTGCAGTAGGACTGAAACTGATCACCGGGCTCAGTGTATACACGCTCAACAAGCTCCTGATCTTTTGCCAGAGCGCGCACCTCTCGTACGCCGAGGGGCGCTCGCTTACCGAGAGCGAAGCCAGCGTTGCCCGCGCACGCTACGTGCGCCAGGCGCTGGACGCGGAGACGGATCCCACCGCCTAACGGGCATCGGGATCCAATCGAGGGATTCATGAACGGCTACAACTTCACCGAGCGTGTCCGCAAGGTCCTTCAGATGGCGCGTGAGGAAGCCCAGCGGCTTCACCACGAATACGTCGGGACCGAACACATCCTCCTCGGCCTGATCCGGGAGGGAGAAGGGGTCGCGGCCGCCGTCCTGCAGAACCTCAGCGTCGATCTCGACGACATCCAGCAAAAGATCGAGGAGACGGTCAAGAAGGGAAAGGCGGGGCAGACCACGGCGCCCGACCTGCCCTACACATCGCGCGCCAAGAAGGTGCTCGAGCTCGCGATGAGCGAGGCGCGCGAGCTGTCCCACTCCTACGTCGGCACCGAGCACCTGCTGCTTGGCCTGTTGCGCGAGGAGAAGGGCATCGCGGCGCAGGTCCTCACCGACGCCGGCGTCAACCTCGATGCGGCGCGCGCCGAAACGCTGCGCCTCCTCGGGACGGAGATGCCATCGCCGGGGAGCAACCCGACGCCGAGTCAGCCCACCACGCCGCCGGCGCAGTCCACGCCGGCCAAGGGCGAGAAGAAGTCCAAGACGCCGGCGCTCGATCACTTCTGCCGCGACCTCACCATGCTCGCGGCCGAGGGACAGCTCGACCCGACCATCGGGCGCGCCAAGGAGATCGAGCGCGTGATGGAGATCCTCACGCGCCGCAAGAAGAACAACCCCGTGCTCATCGGCGAACCTGGCGTCGGCAAGACGGCCATCGTCGAAGGCCTCGCCCAGCTCATCGCCACGGGTGAGTGCCCGGACGCGCTGCGCGAGCATCGCGTGCTGTCGCTCGACATGGCGGCCGTCATCGCCGGCACCAAGTACCGCGGCCAGTTCGAGGAGCGGCTCAAGGCGGTGATGAACGAGATCGCCCAGAACAAGAACGTCATCCTGTTCATCGACGAGTTGCACACCCTGGTCGGTGCGGGTGCGGCGGAGGGCGCGATCGACGCCAGCAACATGCTCAAGCCGGCGCTCGCGCGCGGGGAGCTGCAGTGCGTTGGCGCGTCCACCCTGAACGAGTACCGCAAGTACATCGAGAAGGACGGCGCCCTCGAGCGCCGCTTCCAGACGGTCATCGTCGAGCCGCCCACGATCGACGAGACGGTCGAGATCCTCAAGGGGCTGCGCAAGAAGTACGAGGACCACCACCGCGTGGTCGTGCCTGACGAGACCCTCGTCTCGGCGGCGAAGCTGTCGGAGCGCTACATCACCGACCGCTTCCTGCCGGACAAGGCCATCGACGTCATCGATGAAGCCGGGGCGCGGGCGCGGCTCGCCGCGCAGGTGCCGCCGCCGGAAGTCACGCAGCTCAAGGACGAACTCGAGAAGATCAACACGGAGAAGGAAGCCGCGGTCCGCGACCAGAACTTCGAGAAGGCCGCCGGGCTCCGCGATCGCGAGCGCGAGCTCCAGGGCGAGATCCGCAAGAAGCAGGAGGAATGGGAGAAGCGACGCCAGTCGCACCGACCGACGTTAGGCGAGGACGAGATCTCGTTCATCGTCAGCCGCTGGACGGGCATCCCGGTCACGCGCCTGCAGGAAGCGGAGAGCTCGCGCCTCCTGCGCATGGAGGATGAGCTGCACCAGTCCGTCATCGCGCAGGACGAGGCGATCAGGGCGATCGCCCGGTCTATCCGTCGAAGTCGGGCAGGGCTCAAGGATCCGAAGCGCCCGATCGGCTCGTTCATCTTCTGCGGCCCGACGGGCGTCGGAAAGACGGAGCTGGCGCGTTCGCTCGCCAGGTTCCTGTTCGCCGACGTGTCGGCGCTGATCCGCGTGGACATGAGCGAATACATGGAGAAGTTCTCCGTGTCCCGCCTGATCGGCGCCCCGCCGGGGTACGTCGGCTACGAGGATTCGGGCACGCTCACCAAGGCCGTCCGTCGCAAGCCGTACAGCGTGGTGCTGCTCGACGAAATCGAGAAGGCGCACCCGGATGTGTTCAACATCCTGCTCCAGGTGCTCGATGAAGGCCACCTGACCGACAACTACGGTCGCGTGATCGACTTCAAGAACACCGTGGTCATCATGACGTCCAACGTGGGCGCGAAGGACATCACCAAGAACAAGTCGGTGGGCTTCAGCAACGCGGACTTCAAGGCGACGTTCGAACGGATGTCCGAGAAGGTCAAGGAAGAGCTGCAACACACGTTCAACCCCGAGTTCCTCAACCGGCTGGACGACGTCATCGTCTTCCACCCGCTGCAGAAGGAGCACATCGCCCAGATCGTGGGGATCGTGCTCAAGGACGTCCACAAGCGGCTGGCCGAGGGCGAACTGACCCTCAAGCTGACCGAAGGGGCGGGGGAGTTCCTGGTCAAGCACGGGTACGACGAGCAATACGGGGCCCGGCCGCTGAAGCGGGCGATCCAGCGCTTCATCGAGGATCCGCTCTCCGAGAAGATTCTCATCGGGGAGTTCTCCAAGGGAGACGAAATCGACGTCAGCGTGGCCGAGGATGGCCAGAAACTCGAGTTCAAGGTCCCAAATTCCGTCCCCAAGGCGTAAGCCACCGGGGGGTCTGACGTGTCAAAGAATCGGCCGGGTTCGCACTGAACCCGGCCGATCCCTTTGTGTATATTACCCGGCTATGCTGCGACGGCTCTTCGCCTTACTCGCCCTCCTGCCCGTTGCGCAGGCCGCGGCCCAGGATGCACCGGCCCAGGGGCGCTGCACGACGCCTGACTCACTCACGGTCCGCGGCAACAAGCGCGTCCCCGAGCTGACGGTGTTGTCCGATGCCGGCCTCGTCGCCGGCACACTGCTGAATTTCAAGGCGGTCCAGCGCTCCATCCGGGCCCTCTACGAGACCGGCAACTTCGAGCAGGTGCAAATCACCTGCGACCTGGACGACACAAAGGACAAGGCGGTCCTCGTCGTGGAGGTGAAGGAGCGTCCGATGCTGGTCGAGGCCAACGTGATCGGCGTCGAGCGGCTGTCGAGCGGGAGCGTGAAGGACCGGGTGGACCTCATCTACCAGAAGCCGCTCGACCCGGCGGCCGTGGCCACCGTCGTCTCCCGCATCGATTCGTTGTACGAGCGGAATGGCTACTACCTCGCCCGGGTCGCGGTCGACACGGTGTCGGCCGGGGAGGGCGCCGTGCGCGTGACGTTCCGCGTCGAGGAGGGGCGTCGCCTCGCCATCAGCGGCATCCAGGTCATCGGCAACAAGAACCTGAGCGCGAACGAGATCGTGGGATCGCTCAAGACGCACCCTGAAGGCTTCTGGTGGTGGCGGAAGGGCGAGTTCGACGACGACAAGTACGCCGGTGACCTGTCCGAGCGCCTGCCCCAGCTGTACGCCAAGCGCGGATTCATCGACTTTCGCGTCGAGAAGGACACCCTGATCATCGATCGGGTGCACGGCAAGGCGCTGGTGCAGATCCAGGTCGAAGAAGGGCCGCGCTACAAAGTCGGTGACTTCGTGATCAACGGGAACAAGCATTTCTCGAGCGAAGACATCAATCGCTTCTATCCGTTCGCCAACGAGTCGCGCCCGGTGATGTCACGCGTGACGGACTTCATCCGTCGGCGGAAGCCGACCCCGCAGGGCGTCTTCGACGCCGCGCGCTGGGAAGACTCCAAGACGCGCATCGCAAGCGCGTACGCAACCGATGGCTACATCTACGCGAATGTGCGTCCCGTGGTCGAGCGACGCGTCTCCGACGATTCGACGCGCTACGTGGACCTGCGCTGGGAAGTCGAGGAGCGCACCCCGGCGATCGTGAATCGCGTCGAGATCTTCGGCAACGACTACACGCAGGAACCCTGCATCCGCGACCAGCTGATCATCCTGCCGGGTCAGGTGTTCAACCAGGACGCGTTGATCCGCAGCTACCAGAGCCTGGGGAACCTCGGCTTCTTCGAAACGCCGATTCCGCCCCCGGACACTCGCACCGCGAATGACGCCGGGGACGTGGACATCATCTTCCGCGTGAAGGAGAAGCGCACCGGCAACATCAACTTCGGTGCGTCGATGGGGCAGGGGACGGGCGTGGGCGGATTCATCGGCCTCGACCAGCCCAACCTCTTCGGGTCATGCAAGCGCGGCTCGTTGCAGTGGCAGTTCGGGCGTTACATCAACGACTTCAACCTTTCGTATTCCGACCCGCGCATCAAGCAGTCGTTCGTCTCGGGGACGTTGTCGCTGTATCGCTCGCAGGCGCGCTACTTCGTGGCCGATCTCGGGCGTTCACTGCGCACCGGCGCCAACGTGCAGATCGGCACGCTCGTCCCCGGGACGCGTTGGACGCGGATGTCCATATCCTACGGCGCTGAAAACGTGCAGTTCGGGACCGGAGGCCTGCTGGGTGACGTGCGCGGCGAGTTCGGGAATGGCTCATTCCGTTCGACCGTGGGTCTCCAGATCGGGCACGACACCCGCATCGACCTGCCGTTCCCGACCGCTGGCGCTCAGTACAACATCTCTGCCAATTTCAACGGGGGGATCCTGGGAGGTTCCTCGACGTTCCAGCGGTACACCACGGACGCCGCGGTGTATGCACCGTTGGGCCAGATCGGCGGTGGGAGGCCGGGATCGCAGCCAATCAAGTTCCTGGCCGGTTTGTCCGCCAAGACGGGCATGCTGGTCGGCAACTCCGGACCGTTCTTCTTCTCGCAGGAGTTTGCGCTGGGCGGGGTGCAGTTCGGCGAGCGACTCCGCGGGTACGACGAATTCTCGATTTCCCCGAACGGGTACATCACGGGGACGACGACCTTCAACGCCACGCGCGAGTCCTTCGGCAAGGCGTTCATGACCACCACCGCCGAGATCGGAATGCGACTCAACCAGTCGCTGTATCTTGGCGGGTTCTACGATGCCGGTAACGTGTGGCGGCATCCGCGGGATTTCGATCCCACGCGGCTCTTCCGGGGCGCCGGTATCAGTGCCTCAACGGTGACCCCCCTGGGGCCGTTGGGACTGGACTACGCTTACGGGTTCGACCGGCTCGACGCCGATGGGCGCCAGAAGCCGAAATGGCAACTGCACTTCAGACTTGGACAGCTGTTCTAGCACCGGAGCCCCCATGTTCCTTCCCCGTTCGCTCGTCCTGCTTGCCCTTGCCGGTGTCGCCATTGCGGCGGCTCCGCTCTCTGCGCAGCAGAAGTTCGCATTCGTCGACTCCCGCATCATTGTGCAGCGGGCCCCCGGCGCCATTGCCGCCCAGGCCGCGCTCGAGAAGGAGTCTGCCGCGATGCAGGCTCGCGTGAAGACCTGGCAGGATTCGTTGAAGACGATGGCGGATGCCTACGAGAAGGTCCGCGCCGGCCTCACCGAAGCCCAGCAGAAGACGCGTGAAAAGACCATCACCGACAAGCAGGCGGATTACGCCAAGCGCGCCGAGGAGATGGACAACGAGATGCAGACGCGCCAGCAGGAGCTGTCGCAGCCGGTCATGGCGCAGATTCGTGAGACGCTCGAGGACCTGCGCAAGGAAGAGAACTACACGTTCATCTTCGACGTGGCGGCGACTGGCGTGATCGTCGCGGCCGACAAGAACCTCGACCTCACCGAAAAGGTGATCGGGCGCCTGAAGCCGATTCCCGTGGCGACACGCGTGGATTCGGCGAAGGCGATGGGTGCGAAGGCGCAACCAGCGGGAGTGACGAAGAAGCCCACGCCGTGACCTCGGCAGTGGCCAGGGACGGCCAGAGCGGTGGGGGAGCGGCGACGAGCCGGTCTCTCACCGCTCGACGCATTGCGGAGCTGGCGGGCGGCGAGCTTCGTGGGGAGGGCGACGTTGAGGTCACGGGCGTTGCCCCCATCGAACGGGCGGTCGCCGGCACCGTGACGTTCCTCGGTGTGGCGAAGTATGCGCCCTCGCTGGCGACCTCGGGGGCGAGCGTGGTGCTCGTGACGCCGGCGCTCGCGGACACCGAGGGCCCGGTAGCAGCGCGCGTCGTCGTGGCGAACCCGCAGGAGGCCCTGCTCTCGCTCCTGCCGCACCTCTACGTGCCGGCGCCCCGTCGACCGGGGATCGACCCGACGGTGCGCTTTGGCCGGGGCGCGCAGGTGGGGCGCGAGGTCGAGATCGGACCGTACGTCGTGATCGGGGATGAGGCGGTGATCGGCGACCGGGCACGCATCGGCGCGTCGGTGGTGATCGGCGCCGGCGTGACGGTCGGGGAGGACGTCCAGCTCTTTCCGCACGTGACCCTCTATCCCGGGACGTCGTTAGGCGCGCGCGTGATCATCCACGCCGGCGCCCGCATCGGGAGCGACGGGTTCGGCTATGTCTTCGCCCGCGGCGCGCACCAGAAGATCCCGCACGTCGGTCGCTGCGTGATCGAATCCGACGTGGAGATCGGCGCCAACACCACGATCGATCGTGGCTCGATCGACGACACGGTCGTCGGCGCCGGGACCAAGATCGACAACCTGGTGCAGGTGGCGCACAATGTCCGCATCGGGCGATTGTGCCTGGTGATGTCGCAGGTCGGCATCTCGGGCTCCGCGCGGATCGGGGATGGCGCCATCATCGCCGGGCAGGCCGGCATCCAGGGGCATCACACGATCGGGGCGGGGGCGCGCATCGGCGGACAGGCCGGGGTCCTGGGCGACGTGCCCGCGGGCGAGACGTGGTCCGGTTATCCGGCGCGCCCGCATCGCGAATCGTTGCGGTCGAGCGCGGCCCTGTTCAAGCTTTCCGGCATGATCAAGCGACTGGAAAAGCTCCTCGGGGATGACGCGTGAGCGGACGCCGCACCATCGCGCGGGAGGTGCACCTCGAGGGGATCGGACTTCACATGGGCGAGCCGTGCCGCCTGACGTTCCGGCCGGGCCCATGCGGGTCTGGCGTGCGGTTCGTGCGCTCGGACCGCCCCGGGAGTGCGCCGATCCCGGCGCTGGCCTCGATTGCCGTCGAGTCGGAGCGTCGCACCCAGCTCGGCGCGGGGGATGCGGCCCTGCACACGGTGGAGCACGTCCTGGCCGCCGTGGCCGGCGCGCAGCTCGATGACCTGGTCATCTCGCTCGATGGTCCCGAGCCCCCGATCATGGACGGGAGCGCGGGGCCCTTCCTTCGGGCCCTGCAGTCCGCCGGCGTGAAGACTAATGGTGGCGTGCCGGTGACCCTGGTGGTGCGCGAGTCGTTCCGCATCGACGACGGAGACTCGTGGTACGAGGCCCACCCGGCCCCGGACTTCCAGCTCACGGTCAGCATCGACTTTGCGCACCCGATGGTGGGCCGGCAGCAGGGCTCGTATCGCGTGACGCCTGACGAGTTCTCGAGCGAGCTGGCCGATGCGCGAACCTTCGGCTTTGCCGACGAGGTGGAGATGCTGCGGGGCAAGGGCCTCATCCGCGGCGGCTCCACCGACAACGCGGTGGTGCTGGGTCCCGACGGGATCATCGCGA
The DNA here is from genome assembly GCA_014379705.1 of Gemmatimonadaceae bacterium. Lineage (GTDB taxonomy): Bacteria > Gemmatimonadota > Gemmatimonadetes > Gemmatimonadales > Gemmatimonadaceae > RBC101. The sequence goes on along the minus strand of JACMLI010000013.1, from coordinate 3,452 downwards.
ATACCCTGCGCTGGCCGGACGAGTTCGTCCGGCACAAGGCCCTGGACTGTGTTGGTGACCTGGCGCTGGCCGGGGCCCGCATCCGGGGGCGGATCGTCGCCCACCGCCCGAGCCATAGTGGCACGGTGCGGTTTGTTCGTGAGCTCTCACAACGTGCGTCGAGGGAGACCCCGGTGATAGGGATCGAGGACATCATGAAGGTGCTGCCGCACCGCTACCCGTTCCTCCTGGTCGATCGCGTGATCGAGTATGAGCCGGGCAAGCGCGTGGTCGGCATCAAGAACGTGACGATCAACGAGCCGTTCTTCCAGGGACACTTCCCGGGCCACCCGATCATGCCCGGCGTGCTGATCATCGAGGCGATGGCGCAGGTCGGCGGCATCCTGCTCATGGGCACCGTGCCCGAGCCGGAGTCGAAGGTCGTGTACTTCGCGTCGATGGAGAGCGTGAAGTGGCGCAAGCCGGTGAAGCCGGGTGACCAGATCCGCTTCGAGCTCGACGTGGTGCAGATCCGCGGGCCGCTGTGCAAGATGAAAGGGGTGGCCAAGGTGGACGGCGTGGTCGTGACCGAGGTGGGAGAAATGTCCGCCATGCTGCGCGACCGATGACGGCACAGATCCATCCCACGGCCGTGATTTCCCCGAACGCCGAGGTCGGGAGTAATGTCCGCATCGGGGCCTTTGCCCTGGTGGGCGACAACGTGACGATCGGTGACGGCTGCGTCATCGAGGCGCGCGCGACCCTCGAGCGCAACGTCATCCTCGCGAACCACGTCACGATCGGCAGTGGCACGATCGTCGGTGGGGACCCGCAGGACCTCAAGTTCAAGGGCGAGGACACCTGGGTCGAGATCGGCGAGGGGACGCGCATCCGCGAATACACCACGATCAACCGCGGCACGTCGCACTCCCTCAAGACCACGGTCGGCAAGGGATGCTTCCTCATGTCGTACGTGCACCTGGCGCACGATTGCCACGTGGGGGACGGGGTGATCATCTCCAACGGCACGCAGCTGGCCGGACATGTCGTGGTCGAGGATCGCGCCATCCTGTCCGGGCTGGTTGCGGTCCATCAATTCGCGAAGATCGGCCGGCACGCGTTTGTCGGCGGATGCTCGCGCGTCGCGAAGGACGTGCCTCCCTTCATCAAGGCCGTGGGCAACCCGGTCAAGCTCTATGGCCTGAACAGCGTCGGGTTGCAGCGCAGCGGCTTTCCCGAAGAGGTGGTGCGCGAACTCAAGCGAGCGTACCGCCTGTTCTTCCGCTCGGAACTCAACGTGTCACAGGCGATGACGCGGGCCCGGACGGAGTTGCAGCAGATTCCCGAGATCGAGTACTTCCTCGCCTTCCTCGAAGCCTCCGAACGGGGGACCGTCATCTGACGAACGCGCGCACGAAGATCGGCGTGGTGGGCGCAGGCGCCCTCGGCTTCCACCACGTGCGGATCATGCGGGAACTCCCGGACGTGGAGTTCATCGGCTTCTTCGAGTCAAAGCCCGAGCGAGCGGCGGAGGTGTCGGCCGAACTGGGCGTGAAGGCGTGGGATGACGTGGAGGCGTTGATCGACGCCTGCGACGCGTTGTCGATCGTGGTGCCCACACCGGCGCACCACCGGGTGGCTCGCGTGGCTCTCGCGCGCGGGAAGCACCTGTTGATCGAGAAGCCGCTCACCACCACGATCGAGGAAGCTGACGACCTGCTCGACGTCGCCACGAAGAGCGGGGCGCTGATCCAGACGGGGCACGTCGAGCGTTTCAACCGGGCCATCCGTGCGGCGCTGCCGTACGTGGACCGTCCGCGCTTCATCGAGAGCGATCGCCTCGCGCCGTTCAACCCGCGTGGATCGGATGTCGCCGTGGTGCTGGACCTCATGATCCACGACATCGACCTGATCCTCACGCTCGTGGGGAGCCAGGTGCAGGACGTGGCGGCCGCCGGCATTCCGGTGCTGACGCCATTCGTCGACATCGCGAACGCGCGCATCGTCTTCGGGTCCGGCGCGGTGGCGAACATCACGGCGAGCCGCGTCTCGCGCGACCGGATGCGCAAGCTCCGGATCTTCCAGCAGTCCGGCTACCTGTCGTTGGACCTCGCGCAGGGGGATGGCGAGTTCTACCGGATCCGTGAGGGCATCGACCTCGCGGCCCTGGCCCGCTCACCGCAGAGCCTCGAGGCGTTCGTCGAGCGGGTGCCGCTCACGGCCCCGGAAGGGGAGCCCTTGCGCCTCGAGTTTCAGAGCTTCCTGGATGCGGTGCGTGGTCGATCGCCGGTGTCGGTGACGGGCAAGGACGGGCGCGATGCCCTGGCCGTGGCGCTGCGGATCGTTGGAGAGATCGAGCGAACCACGCCCAGCCTGGCGGCCGGGATGGTCCTCCCCCGTGCGTGAGGTCCTCGTGATCGCCGGCGAAGCCTCCGGTGATCTGCACGGCGCGGGCTTCGTACAGGCCCTGCGCGCCCGCCGCCCCGACCTGACGTTTGCCGGGATGGGGGGGCATCGCATGCGCGAGGCCGGCGTCTCGATCATCGAGGACGCCGAGCGCATGGCCGTGATGGGGTTCGTGGAGGTGATCCGGAAGATCCCCCACCACGCCGAGTTGCTGCGCCGGCTCGATGCGCGCCTGGCCAGTGGCACGGTGGGGCTGCTCGTCACGATCGACTACCCCGGCTTCAACATGAAGGTCGCGGCGGCCGCGCAGCGTCACCACGTGCCGGTGCTGTACTACATCACGCCGCAGGTGTGGGCGTGGGGGGCCGGGCGCCTGCCGAAACTGGCGAAGTTGATCACGCGGGCCGCGTCGATCCTGCCCTTCGAGGCGCCGCTGCTCACACAGCACGGGATCGATGCCACGTTCGTGGGGCACCCGCTGCTCGATCGCGCGCTCGACCTGCCGTCTCGGGAGGCAGCCCGGGCGCAGCTGAACCTTCCGGCGGATGCGATGGTGCTCGCCCTCTTTCCCGGGAGCCGGCAGCAGGAGATCGACCGCCACATCTCGGTGTTTGTCGCTACGGCGAAGCTCCTGGAGGCGCGGCACCCCGGCCTGCGCGTCATCGTGTCTGCCGCCCCGACGGTCCGGCTCGACCCGGCCACGTGTCCATACCCGCTGGTGCCAAACGCGTCCTTTGCGGTGCTGCGCGCGGCGGATGCGGCGCTGTGCAAGAGTGGCACGACGACGCTGGAAGCGGCCGTGGCGGGTTGTCCGCTCATCGTCGGGTACCGCACCAGCGGGTGGACGTACGCGATTGCGCGCCGCGTGGTGAAGATCCCCCGCATCGGGCTGGTGAACGTGGTTGCCGATCGCGAAGTGGCGCCCGAGTTCGTGCAGGGCGCGATGGTCCCTGAGGCGATGGCCGCCGCCCTCGAGCGCCTGCTGGATCACGCGGCGCCGGAGCGGTTGCGCATGCTCGAGGGCCTGGCCGATGTACGCTCGCGCCTTGGCACACCGGGGGCGGCGG
>JACMLI010000106.1 GCA_014379705.1 Gemmatimonadaceae bacterium | reverse complement strand
TCCGGTGCTGGGGGAGACCTTTCCCCTGATCACGCTCTACGGCGCCATCGCGGCCGCGGTGTGGATCGGTGGTGCGCGGCCCGCAGTGGTTGCCGCGATCATAGGCTTCGTCGCCTGCGACTGGTTTTTCGTTGAACCACGGGGGCAGTTCGTGATAGACGCCTCGAAGGCCGTCGCGATGGCTGCTTATGCCTTCACGTGTGCGGTGATCATCGGCATCGGGCACGCGATGCGTGGCGCGCAGCGTCGCGCCGACGAGGGTCGCCAGCTCCTGCAGCTCACGCTGCGGAGCATCGGGGACGGCGTCATCACCACCGACGCGCAGGGATGCGTCACCTCGATGAACGCCGTGGCGGAGGAGCTCACGGGGTGGGCACAGACGGCGGCCAAGGGGCAGCCGCTGGAGACGATTTTCAACATCGTGCATGAGGAGACCCGGGCCCGCGCCGCCAATCCGGCGACGCGTGCCATCAGTGAAGGCATCATCGTCGGGCTCGCGAACCACACGATCCTGATCGCCCGGGACGGCACGGAACGCCACATCGACGACAGCGCGGCCCCGATCCGCGATGCGCAGGATTGCATTTCGGGATGCGTGCTGATCTTTCGCGACGTGTCGAAGCATCGACGCATGGAGCAGGCGAAGGCGGGGCGATTGGAGGCGGCCCGTCTGCTCGCGGCCATCGTCGAGAGTTCCGACGACGCGATCATCAGCAAGTCCCTCGACGGCATCATCCAAAGCTGGAATGCAGCGGCGGAGCGGCTCTTCGGATATTCGTCGGCCCAGGCGGTGGGTCGGCACATCGCGCTTGTCATCCCCCCGGACCGACTCTTCGAGGAAGACGAGATCATCGCGAAGCTGCGGGTGGGGGAGCGCATCGACCACGCCGAGACCGAACGCGTGCACGCCGACGGCCGGCGCATCGTGGTCTCGCTGACGATCTCGCCGATCCGGGATGACTCCGGCGTCGTGATTGGTGCCTCCAAGATCGTGCGCGACGTGGGTCGTGAACGGGAGGCCGAGGTTCGTGAGCGCGAGCTGTTGGCGGCCACGGCTGCGGCGAATGCCAAGGCGCGCGGCTTCTTCGAGCAGGGGGCGGTGCTCGCCGCGATCGTCGACGTCGACGGCACAGTCCGCGAAGCCAATCGATTCTCCCTCGAGGGATGCGGCTACACGCGGCAGGAGGTGGTGGGGCGGAAGTTCTGGGAAGGTCCATGGTTCGCGCGGTCTGACGCGATCGCCGGGCAGCTACAGGGTGCTGTGGCGCAAGCGGCCAAGGGCCAGACGTTTCGAGGCGAATTCACCTACCACCTTGCCGATGGCAGTGAACGGACGGCGGACCTCATCATCCAGCCGATCACCGACGCGTCGGGCCACGTGATCTTTCTCGCCCCGACGGGCACCGACATCACGGAGCGCAAGCGCGCGGAGGAGGATCGCGAGAGCTTTGCGACGCTGATCGAGAACAGCACCGATTTCATCGCAATCTTCGACCTGCAGGGTCGACCCTTCTTCGTGAATCGCGCCGGCCTCGCGATGGTTGGCCTCGAGAGCATTGCGCAGGCATGCACCGTGTCGCTGCGCGACTTCTTCTTTCCTGGGGACCAGTCGTACCTCCTCGACACCTTCGTGCCGCTGGTGCTCGAGCAGGGTCATGGCGAGGTCGAGGTGCGCTTCCGGAACTTTGTCACTGGCGACGCGCGCTGGATGGCGTACAAGGTGCTCGTCCTCACCGACGCCGCCGGCGCGCCCGTGGCGCTGGCGACCGTGAGCCAGGACGTCACGGGACGCAGGCTCCTCGAAGACAACTTGCGCCATCTCGCCGCCGACCTGTCCGAGGCGGGGCGTCGCAAGGACGAGTTCCTGGCGATGCTCGCCCACGAGCTGCGGAACCCGCTCGCACCGATGAGCAACGCGGTGCACGTCCTGCGCATGAAGGCCGGTGATGCGCCTGCCGTGGCCGGGGCCACGGCCGTGCTGCAGCGGCAAGTTGGCCAGATGACGCGGTTGGTCGACGATCTGCTCGACGTGAACCGGATCACGCAGGGACGCATCGAACTCCGCAGGGAACGGGTGGAACTCGCGCCGATCGTGGACCAGGCCGTCGAGGCCACGCGTGCGCTCTACGACCACATGGAGCACGACCTCACGGTCACGCTCCCCCAGCAGCCGGTCGTCATTTATGCCGACCCGACGCGCCTGACTCAGGTCATCGGGAACCTGCTCAACAATGCCTACAAGTTCACCGAGCGACGAGGGAAGATCCGGTTGAGTGCCGAGCGCCAGGGGACGCACGTCGTCATCCGCGTGAACGACTCCGGTATCGGGATCGCGGCTGGCGATCTCGCCGGCATCTTCGAGTTGTTCACGCAAGTCGATACGGCCCTCGAGCGATCGCGTGATGGCCTCGGCATCGGCCTCACCCTGGTGAAGACGCTCGTGGAGATGCACGACGGCACGGTGGAGGCCAGCAGCGAAGGGCCGGGCCAGGGGAGCCAGTTCGTGGTCCGGCTCCCCCTGGCATCGGCTGCTCCAGAGGCAGCGCCGACGCCGGAGCCGAACGGAGCGCGTCCGGCCCATGCGCGCCGCGTCCTCATTGTCGATGACAACGAGGACGGGGCAACGTCGATGGCGATGCTGGTGACGCTCGCGGGCCACGAGGCGTTCGCGGCCCACGACGGTGAGCGCGCGGTCGAGGAAGCCGAACGCCTCCTCCCTGACATCGTGTTGCTCGATATCGGACTGCCGAAGCTCAACGGCTACGAAGTCTGCCGCCGGATCCGCGCGACGTCCTGGGGCGCACGGATGCACATCGTCGCGGTAACCGGTTGGGGCCAGGAAGCGGATCGCGAACGCTCCACCGCCGCCGGCTTCGACGCACACCTGGTGAAGCCTGTCAGCCCCGAGGCCCTGATGAAGCTCCTCGCGGCCAGGGCCTGATCGCCAAACGGCCCCGTGCCGGTTTGCTCAAGCGGGAAAGGACAAACGACAGATGGCAGTCCGACGTAGCATCTGCCATCTGCCGTTGCAGGGTCACCAGACCCTCACCGTTACCACGACCGCGGTCGCGCCAGGCACCGGTGGTTCCACCGTCAGGTACTCGAGACGCAGGTCTCCCGGCGCGGTTGGGGTGAACTCCACGTCGTAGATCTCGCCGGGCGCCAGCACGAGTTGGGAGGGACGCATGGTGGCCTGCGCCTCCGGAAGGTCGGCGCCATCCTTTGCCACGAGGCGCCACGTGGTTGGTTGCGCGCCGTCCAGGAGGCTCACCTTCATGGTATAGTCCGTGCGAATGTTGATCAGGCGCAGGCGGTGCGTGCGGCCGGCCTCCACGTCGATCGTGTACGGTCCCTTGTGCCCGTTGAGGCGCGCCTGGGCGAAGGGACCGCGGATCACGTTCGTCGTCGGGCCGTCGTCGCTGAACAGCATCACGCGATCGGTCGTCGCATCGAGCGGTTCGCCCGGCTCCTTGACCACGATCGCCCCGACCATGCCTGACGCGATCTGCTCGAACTCGTTGAAGTGCGAGTGATACATGAACGTCCCGACGCGCGGTGGCGTGAAGCGTACGGTGAGCGAATCGCCGGGGCGAATCGCCGGCAGGACGCTGTTGCCACTGCCACTCCACCCGGGCACGCCGTCGGGAAAGCTCTCGAGCTCGATCCCATGCCAATGGACGGCGGCCGGCTCGTGCGAACGATTCACCACGTTGATGGCGACCGGCACGTTCCGGTCGAGCACCAGCGTCGGGCTGCGCTCCGGCAGCGAGGCCGTGTCGGACTCCTCGGCGGAACCGCCGAGCACGTAGGCATAGCCGGGTTTGTCTCCATAGACGTTCGGGCGCGACCGGATGACCAGGCGCATCGGACGATACGTCGTGGGCGCCGCGACCTGCGGACCCTTCGCCGCGACCTTGATGCCGAGCACGAGCCCCGCCATCTGATGCGACGCATGGGCGCCATGCGCGTGCGGGGCAGGGACCCCGCGCTCCGTGCCCAGGGCCACGAGATGGGAGATGTGGCCGGCGAGGTGGCAATGGAAGATCCAGTTGCCCGCGCGGTTCGGCGACCAGCTCATCGCCATCGTGCCGCCGGGCTGCACGACCTCGGTGACTGCCTGGCGCCGCTCGTCAGGTGCATAGGACGTGAAGGTGCGGCCATTCCCCACGCCCGTCACGCCGAAGTAGAAGCCGTGGAGGTGCATCGGGTGGGAGAGTTCCGTGAGGTTGATCACGCGCCAGTGCAGCGAGTCACCCTGCGTCGCTGCCAGGGGCTCGGTGTGCGGCCACGAGAGCCCGTTGATCACGAGCGTCGCCCGACCCAGGCCACTCGCGCTCGTCGGAGCGATGGTGTACCACCAGCCCATCACGAAGACGCGCTCATTCGCACGCCAGGTCCAGGGGGCGTCGACGATGATGGCGCCATGCAACTGGCTGTCCTCACCACCGCGGCCGAGCAGGGAGCCCTTGCTGGTCTGACCCTTGTAGAAAAACGTTCCTGCAGATTCAGCAGTGAAGCAGACGTGTTGCTCAGCCCCAGGCGGTACGACCAGGCTGTCTGCGCCAGTGCCCCGCTGTGCACCCAGGCCCTGAACCCTCAGGGGCTTATCGAGGGTGTTGCGGAGCGTAATGTGCACCTCGGTGCCCACCGGCACGCGGATGAGGGGGCCCGGGTTCTGTGGCGCCTGCCCGGGCTCGGCGAACGCCGCGACGGGGAGGCCAATGCCCTGCGGGCCTTCGGGATACCACACGCCACGGCGGGCCTCGAGCGTGAGCGTGAGGACCTTGTGCTCGAGACGTCCGGCGGGCTGGCGGTTGTCGTTGATGCTTATCGTCGGTAGGCCAGCCGGAATGGACGGCAGGGTGCCAGCCTGGGCCGTGGCCTGCACCGGGGCAAGCGCGGCACCGAGCAGGACGACCCATCGTGCCGAACGACGAACGTGCTGTATGTATGTCATGCGAAGCTCTCTCATGGTTCAGGTGAGCGGAGAATCGCGGGAGCGCGACGCAGGCGGCATCCGCCGGTGGACCGGAACGGGACCGGGAGATGGCTGGCCCGCCGCCCTCCCACCCGCGGGGAGTGCGGCATGACCAACGGCAGGGTGGCAGCCATCCCACCCTGCTTGCGGCGCTGCTCACCCCGGCACATGATGGCCGCTCGCCTTCCCAGACTCCGCGAGGCTCCATGACTCGGCTATTCCGTACGCGCGCCCTCACCCTCCTCATCGCCGCGAACGCCGTTGCTGCAGTCGACAGCGGGGCCCAGGAAGGTGGCCCGATCAAGTTCGCGCGCTTTCCGCACATCGCGAATGACGGACGGATCGCGTTCACCTATGCCGACGACATCTGGGTCACCGACGCCAGCGGCGCCAACCCGCGGCGGTTGACCGCGCATGTCGCGCGCGACTTCGCGCCGCGCTTCTCTCCCGACGGCCAGTCGATCGCCTTCACGAGCAATCGCAACGGCAACAACGACGTGTACGTCGTGGCGTCGGCGGGGGGCGAACCGAAGCAGCTGACCTGGTACTCGGGGGATGACCAGGCGATGTACTTCGCGCCGGATGGCGCGTCCCTCGTGATCACGTCGGCGCGCGGTCCCCACGCATTCGGGTCGCCGATGTACCGGCTCCCCCTCGACGGCGCCGTGCCAGTCCCGTTAGGCATGGACTTCGGTCGCAGCGGCATGATGAAGCAGGACGCGACCGCCGTGGCCTTCAACCGCGTGCTCCCGACGTACTGGCGCAAGGGCTACCGCGGGAACAACAGCGGCGACATCGCGGTGCAGGACCTGCGCACTGGCGATATCCGCGAGATCACCGACACCGACCTGCAGCAGTACAAGGGACACGTGAACGACGTGCATCCGATGTGGGGCGCGGATGGCATGATCTACTTCGCCTCGGAGCGCGACGGGACGTTCAACATCTGGCGTACGTCACCGGCGGGCGGGAATGCCCAGCAGGTGACGCGCCACAAGGATGACGGCGTGCAGTTCCCCGCGATGTCCCCGGATGGCAAGCACCTCGTCTACGAGAACGAGTTCGAGCTGTGGACGCTCGACGTGCCCACCGGCTCGCCGCGCAGGGTGCCGATCACGTTGAGCTTCGACCCGAAGGAGAACGACACCGAGGTCGTCACGGCGGCGAACCGCGCCGAGGGCTTTGCGGTGGCGCCGGACGCGTCCGCGCTGGCGGTGGACTTCCATGGCGAAATCGTTGTAGTCCCGGTTGAGACGGGAGTGGGAGAAAAGCTGCAGATGACCAACTCGCCGTGGCGCGAGCGCTTCCAGTCCTATTCGCCCGACGGTCGAAAGCTGGCGTACGTGTCCGACGAGTCGGGTGAGGAGGAGGTGTGGGTGGTCGACATCGCCACCTCGGCGAAACGGAAGCTCACGACGCATGAGTCGGTCAAGGCGGACCTGACGTGGGCCCCGAACTCGGCGAAGCTCGCGTACACCGCTGCCAATCGTCTCTTTGAAGTGGATGCCGGGGGCGGGGTGGTGCGCGAGCTGTCGTACAACCCCGCCGGTGGCTTTGCCAACCTGCAGTATGCCGCCGACGGCTCGTGGATGGTGTACGTCAAGCGCGATGACGACCAGAACGCGGAGGTGTTCGCCCTCGACGTGGGGGCGAAGCGCGAACACAACCTCACGCAAAGCGCGTTCAACGAGTCGAACGCCCAGCTGACGCCCGATGGGCGGACGCTCGTCTTCACGTCGAATCGTGACGACGGGACGACGCAACTCTTCGCGGTGCCGCTGGCGCGGCTCGCCGAGGATCCGAATGACCCGCTGGTGCGCGAGCGCCTGCGACGGGCCCGCGCCGACAGCAGCGCGCCCC
>JACMLI010000105.1 GCA_014379705.1 Gemmatimonadaceae bacterium | reverse complement strand
TCCCGTCCTGATGGTCGCGCGGAACATCTCCGCCGTACCCCTCCGCATGGTCGAGCGCGCGATCCAGCGCTCGGGGCGCGGCTCGTTCTCCGACCCTCGCCTCACCGACATGGCGAAGGCGATCGAATCGCGCGACGCCGCGGCGCTCGCCGCCCTCGCGGAGCGCGGGGGTGTTGACTGGAGCGCGCGCGATCGCAAGGGACGCACCATCTTCGGCATCGCCGTGGAAGAGGCGGGTCTGGCACTGCACGACGACCAGCAGGTCGCGCTCCTTCGCATCCTCGTCGACGCGGGCGCCCGCTACCAGGACGACGCCCTCAGCGAGAAGACGCGGATCTTCCCGGACCTCCTCGACGACACCGGGGACCAGCACCTTCCTCTCCTCGAGGTGCTGCTCGCGGCGGGCGCGAACCCCAACGCCACGGAGCCGAACGATCATCGCCCCGTCCTGCTGCACTACAACATGACGGTGAAGAAGGCGAAGCTCCTCCTGGCGCACGGGGCCGACATCACGGGCGCGCGGGACACGCGCGATGACCGGCCGGGATGGGATGCGCTGATGAACGCCACGTACACGCGCAACTGGCCGCTCGCGATCTTCTACCTCGAGCAGGGGTTCGACCCGCGGTTCAAGGCGGCAGACGGCAAGACCGTGCGCGACGTATTGCAGGACGTGAAGAACGAGGAACGCGGCGCTGGAGGCGGCGCCTTCGCGGGCGAATACCGACGCTTCACCGATGCCCTCGACGCGCGCCTCAAGTCGACGGCCGCGACACCGCACGAGTAGCGACGCGCTATTTCCGCGTGAGCCTGCCGGTGACAGTGGCCGCCCCGACCGCCGCATCCAACGACGCCGTGAAGAACTTCACCCCGAACCCGAGCGGAGCGAACGCCGCGCCCGTGGGATTGAGCCCCGTCCACGCCACCGCGTGACCGGGGTACTGCCCGTTCAGGTCGAGGCCGAACGTCCGCCACGAGCCTAACGGTCCCTCCGCCGACTGCAGCGTCTGCAGCGGGCCATCCTGCGCCGTCGTTCGGCCCTGTTCGTCGGTGAGCCGCAGCGCACCCGACGTGATGACCGTTGCGCGCCATCGGCAGGTGGCGAGGTTCACGAGCAGCGACATCGTCGACGGGGTGGGTGGCGTGGTGAAGACGGGGCCCGCGCCATCCAGGCGTCGCTTCGCCCCGTTTGAGAGATCGGTGCTGACGTCGGTGAGCGTGAACCCACCCGTGATCGGGCCACTCCACACCTGAATGGCCGGGGGGGGCAATGGGAGTCCGAGCCGAGTGAGCACCGCGTTGAGCGTTCCCGTGATGCCGGAAATCACCTCTACCCCGTCCATCGTCTGCCGACCGCCATAGGTGAACTGTATCGCCCCATCGAACTCCAGCTGGTTGGCGATGTTGTCGCACGCACCCGCCCCCGCCGCTACGGTGAGCTTGGCCGCCGGGCTGGTCACCGTCCCGGCGGTCGCCACGATGTCCGCCGTTCCCGGGCTGATGCCGGTGGCAAGTCCGGTCGCATTGATCGTCGCAATGGCGGGGTGTTGCGATGTCCACGTGACCTGCGGCGGGGGAATCACCTGACCCGTCAATCCGCGGGCGACCACGGTGTATTGCTGCGTACTGAACACGGCGACCTGCGAGGAGGCTGGCACGACCTGAAGCGACGCGAGACCGTCAACGACCGTGATGACGGCGGAATCCGCAAGCGTTCCCGAGTTTGCCACGACAACGGCGCTCCCTGGACTCACGCCTGTTACGCCACCACTCGCGCTCACCGCCGCGACCGCCGGCGTGCGCGACGTCCATGTGATGGTCGCACCGGAGACGAGGCCTCCGGACGCCGTGCGCTGGGTCGCAGCCAGCGTCCCTGAGCCGAGGACCGGGATGGACAGGCTCGCGGGGGTGACCGTGAGGCTCGTCGCCTGGTTGTTGTTCGGCTGTCCCCCACCCGGATTGCCCGTCGGGGGCGCCGAATCTCCACCGCACGCCACGAGAACGGCCGCCGTCACTCCCCACGCCACGAGGTGCTGTCGCATCGTCGATCCTCCTCCTGTTCTCCGCCCGACAGGGGGAACGAACGGAGGCCGCAGAGATTCTCACGCCAGTTTCGGATCGGGTGCCCGAACCTTCCGCCGGCCGTCCCGCTGGCGGATCGCTCCATCCCCACGCCCGGGCGGCCCGACCCGCCGGCTTGTGTGAAAGGGTAAAACCGAATCACATTCGGTTTCATGCCTCCCCGACGTCCGCCGGCCCTCGCGCACCCCGCCCGCCAGCCACGGGCGGAACGAACGTCTGACGCCATCATCGAGGCCGGCCTCGCCCTGCTGCGCGAACGCGACTTTGCCGCCGTGAGCGTCGCCGAGATTGCCGCGCGGGCCGGCGTGTCCGTGGGCGGGTTCTACGCCCGCTTTGAAGGCAAGGAGGCATTGCTTCACGCCCTCGCCGCCGAGGTCATCGCTGATTGCTCAGGAGCACTCGACCGCGCCCTCGCTCCTTCACGCATGGCCCGCGCCTCCGTCGAAGGCGTCGTGCGCGCATACGTGCGCGTGATGATCACCAAGTTCCGCGAACACAGGAACGCCATCGTACAGGTCATCCGGCATGCGCGCGCCGGTGATCCGTTGCACGGGCTCGCGGTGCGTGACTTCAACGACCATGTGCACGGTCGCCTCCGCGCGCTCCTGCACGAGCGACGCCACCTCATCGCGCACCCCGATCCAGACGCGGCCGTGAATATCGGACTTTTCCTCGTTTCGGCCGCCGCGCGCGAAGGAGTGCTCAGCGACAACCTCCGCGCCTACCCGATCAAGGTTACCGATTCGATGCTGATCACCGAGCTCACGCGCGCCTATGTCGCGTACCTGCAACCACGCACGTCCCGCGCCCGGAGGGCCCCATGAGAGCGTCTCGGCTTGGCCTCGCTGCTCTCTTCGTCCTCGCAGCGCCGCTCGCTGCGCAACGACCATCGGGCGCCGCATTGAATGCGTTACTCGATAGCATCGGACCGGTCGCGATCGCCGCATCCCACGTCCCCGGTGCCGTCATCGCCATCGTGCGCAATGACAGCGTCATCGCCCTGCGCGGCTTCGGCTACGCACGGCTCGAAGACAGCGTGCGCGCCGATCCGACGCGTTCGATCTATCGGATTGCGTCGGTGGCGAAACTCTTCGTCGCGACCACGGTGCTCCAGCGCGTCCAGGCTGGACGCATCGCGCTCGAACAGAACGTGACGTCACTCGTGCCGAACGTGCCGGTCCCCCGGACGTTCGACGCGCCTGTCACCCTGCGACACCTGCTCACGCACACTGCGGGGTTCGACGAACGCGTCATCGGCTACGCGGCGCGCTCGCGGGCGGAGATGCGACCCCTCGGCGACTACCTGGCGCAACGACTGCCGGATCGCGGCTGGGCTCCGGGGTCGCTCGTGTCGTACTCCAACCACGGCATGGCGCTCGCCGCGTACATCGCCGAGCAGGAGATGAAGGCACCGTTTTCCGAAGTGGCCGCAGACGTGATGTTCGCACCCCTGGGGATGCGCCGCACGTATTACATCGAACCCGCAGACAGTGCGCTCGCTGCGGACCTCGCGCCCGGCTATCGATGCGGGCCGAGCGGCTGCGAGCGCGCGCCGATCACGTGGTCTCACGCGTACCCTGTGGGCCTCGCCTTCTCCACGGCGTCGGACATGTCGCGTGCGATGCGCGCCTGGCTCGCGCAGGGCGTCCTCGACGGGGAACAGGTGCTCGACGCCACGGCGGT
>JACMLI010000104.1 GCA_014379705.1 Gemmatimonadaceae bacterium | reverse complement strand
GTCGGCGCCGAAGTTTTCAGCTTCCGCCTGGAAGTTCATCACCATACGGTGCCGCAGGACCGACATGGCGATCGAGCGGACGTCGTCGATGTCCGGCACGGCGCGGCCGTCCATGGCGGCGCGGGCCTTGGCGCCTAACACGAGGTACTGCGAGGCGCGGGGGCCAGTGCCGTAGTTGACGTACTTCTTCACCGACGGCAGCGCGTCCGGCTCGGACGGACGCGTGGAGCGGGCCAGGCGGACGCAGTACTTCACGATCGTCGGCGGGGCCGGCATCCGGCGCACCAGCGCCTGCAGGTCGAGCACCTCGGCGCCCGTGAGGGTCGATTCGATCTTCGCCTCGTAGGAGCTCGTCGTCGAGTTCACGATGCGCTCCTCTTCCTCGAACGACGGGTAGCCGATGCGCAGCTCGAACATGAAGCGGTCGAGCTGGGCTTCGGGAAGTGGGTACGTCGCTTCCTGTTCGATCGGGTTCTGCGTGGCGAGCACGAAGAACGGCGCCGGGAGGCGGTGCGTCTGCCCGGCCACCGTGACCGTCTTCTCCTGCATGGCCTGCAGCAGGGCCGACTGGGTCTTTGGCGGGGCGCGGTTGATTTCGTCGGCAAGGACGACGTTGGCGAACACGGGCCCCTTCACGAACTTGAAGACGCGGCGTCCGGTGGCGTGGTCTTCTTCCAACAGCTCGGTGCCGGTGATGTCGCCCGGCATGAGGTCGGGCGTGAACTGCACGCGCGAGAACGCGAGGTCCATGGCCTCCGAGACCGTCTGGATCAGCAGCGTCTTGGCGAGGCCCGGGACGCCGACGATGATGACGTGGCCGCCGGCAAGGATCGCGCAGATGAGGTTCTCCACGACCTCGACCTGCCCGATGATGCGTCGACCGATCTGTTCGAGCATGCGCCTGCGTGCGGCCTGGAGCTTCTGGAGCAGCTCGAGGTCATGTGCATCAGTGAGCCGATTTGCGGATGTCCCCACGTGTGCGAACGGGTTGAAGGTCGGCGGAAGGTAACGGGCGGAGCAGGGGGACATAAGAGCAAACCCGAGCTCGCACGCGGAGGGAAACGCAAAGGGCGGGCTCGTCGTTGGCCCGCCCTGCATGAAACGTCAGAACTGGTATGGTCCCGCTTACGGGAGCTCGAAGCGCACGCGGTGTTCCATGGGATGATTTTCGCTTCGAAGCGATACCACGGCGATGTAAGTGCCGTGCAGCGATCCCGAATCCCAGTCGGCGCGATAGGCGACGCTTTCTTCGCGGCCGAGGACCTTGTTCTGCATCGCCTGGGTGAAGAGGCGCCCGTCGCTCCACTTCCACACTTCGCGACCGGTCGTGTCGGTGACGACGAAGTCGTGGGTGTGCCCGGAGGGGAAGTTCAGCTCGATCGCCTTGGAGGCCTCGTTGGAGACGTGGAAGGCGAGGTGGACGCCTTTGGCGACGGAAACGTCGAGCTTGGCGGCGAGGGCCTGGGCGGTGTTGCCGGGCTTGCGGACGTGGGTCTCCTTGGCCGGCGGGCGGGGGCCACAGGCGTAGGCGAGGAAGGCCGGGACGAGGAGGGCGTAACGAGGGGTCACGTGCCGCAGACGACGCAGATGGAGGATAAGTCACGAAATCGAGGTGAGCCCAAGTTATCAACAACCTAACGCTTCGTCAATAACCCAAATACACGTAAATGCAGGCAAATCCATCGGTTCTGACCCCTGATCTCATGTGGACTCTTTCCAATTTCGGGGCGGGTTCGTTTGCTTGCGAAAAATTTCACAAAGTCCTAGATTCCCGCCCGGATGACGAGGGAAACGCAGGATCCTGTGCCGGGTTCGGGACCGGAGTCGGAGGACCGCCGCCAAGCGCGGAGGTTCGCGCGGTTCGGGGGAGCAGGGCTCCAGTTTGCGGTGTCGATCGTGCTTTTCCTGTACGTCGGGCGCTGGGTGGACGGGCGGCTCGGATCGGAGCCCTGGGGGATGGTCATCGGCGTGTTCACGGGGGCCGGCGCGGCTTTCTACAGCATGTACAGGAAGCTGATGACCGACCTCAGGGACGACGAAGCCCGGCGACGCCGATGAAACAGGCGGTGACGTTCGCCGTCGTTAGTGTGGGGCTGATCGGCCTCTGTGCCGGGGTGATGTGGCTGCTATACCCGGCGGCGGAGGCACAACGCGGGATTCTCATGGCGTCGCTGCTCGCCTTGATCGTGCAGCTGGCGGCGTACGCGGTGATCCGGGGGATGGGCCGGCGGAACGTGATCGCCGGGTGGGGACTCGGGGCGATGCTCCGGTTTGCGGTCCTGATGGTGTTCGCGCTCGTCATCGTGCCACGCTTCGCGCTGCCGCCGGCACCGGCAACAATCAGTTTGGCCCTGTTCCTGTTCGTCACCACGCTGGTCGAACCACTCTTCCTGAAGTCATGAGCGCCTTTCGCTCGTTTGCCCTTGCCGCGCTGCTCGTTGCCGCGCCGGTCGCTGCCCAGGAACACGCGCCTCCCGCCGCGGGTGCTGGCGAGAACATCG
>JACMLI010000103.1 GCA_014379705.1 Gemmatimonadaceae bacterium | reverse complement strand
CGGGGCCTCGTCGCGCGCGAAGGTGGTGGAGGTGGTCGGCGTCGCGCGGAGTCGCATCGAGGGGCTCGCTGCCGGGTCCGATGACGCGTGAGCGCACGGCCCCGCCCGGAGGTCCCGCTTGCCCCAGGCAGGTCGTCGTGTGATACATTACGTCACGGACGGTGACGCCTTCCGGCGGTCCCCTGCTGGCAGGACGAACGTGGCGCATGACCCAGGCGACCGCGCTCCAACAATTCGGTACGTGGCGATTTATCGGCAACTTGCGGCCACGCTAAACAAACGCTAAAGCGCCGGCCCGGCGCGCATAGCCCCGGGCTTTTTTCATATGCCCCATGTCCATGACCCCCTTCGCGCGACTCGATTCCCTCCCCCTGCGGTCGGCCTACCTCGCCGCTCTCGACCGCGGCGTTCTGGTCTATGACGGCGCGATGGGGACCAGCATCCAGCGCTACCACCTCACTCCCGAGGACTTCGGCGGCCTGTCGCTGGAGGGATGCAACGACCACCTCGTGATCACACGACCCGACGTCATCCAGGCGATCCATGAATCGTTCCTGGCAACCGGCTGCGACGTGGTGGAGACCTGCACCTTCCAGAGCACCCCGCGCCGGCTCGAAGAGTGGGGGATCGGGGAGAAGGTCGAGGCGGTCAACGTGGGTGCAGCCCGCGTGGCGCGCGCCGCCTGCGACAAGTTTGCGACCCCGGAACGCCCCCGCTTTGTCGCCGGCTCAATCGGACCCACGGGGATGCTCCCGTCGAGCAGTGACCCGGTGCTCTCGAAGGTCACGTTCGAAGAGCTCGCGTGGAACTACCACGAGCAGGCCAAGTACCTCATCGCCGGCGGTGTGGACGTGCTGCTCGTGGAGACCTCGCAGGACATCCTCGAGGTGAAGGCCGCGATCGCGGGGTTCCGCCAACTCTTCCTCGAGCTCGGATTCCGCATTCCGGTGCAGGCACAGATCACGCTGGATATCAGCGGCCGGATGCTGCTGGGCACCGACATCGCGAGCGCGATGACGACGCTGGAATCGCTGCCGGTGGACGTGATCGGGCTCAACTGCTCGACCGGCCCGGAGCACATGCGCGAGCCGGTGCGCTACCTCTCGCAGCACGCGTCGCGCTACCTGTCGGTGATCCCGAACGCGGGGCTGCCGTTGAACACGGGCACGGGGGACGCGATTTACCCGCTGGAGCCCGCTCCCATGGCGGCTATGCTCGCCGAGTTCGTGCGCGACTTCGGGGTGCGCATCGTAGGCGGGTGCTGCGGGACGCAACCGGAGCACCTGCTGGCCATCAATGCGGCGATCGATGCGACAGGGGTCCGTGCGTTTTCGAACGCGGGCGCGAGTGGCAGCGATTGGGGGGCCCCCCCCGAACAACCAGATCGCTCCACTGGCGAGAATCGTCAAGCGCGTCCTGTCCCCGCCGGTACCAGAAAACCGCCGCACCACATCGCCCGCGCCTCGTCCTCGATGCGCGCCATCACCCTGCACCAGGATCCCCCGCCCCTCCTCGTCGGCGAACGCGTCAACTCACAGGGCTCCCGCAAGGTCAAGCGCCTCCTCCTCGCCAACGACTACGAGGGCATCCTCAACGTCGCCCGCGAACAAGGGGAATCGGGGGCCCACGTCCTCGACGTATGCGTCGCCCTCACCGAGCGCGCCGACGAAGCCGAGCAGATGTCCGAGGTGGTCAAGCTGCTCTCCATGAGCGTCGAGCAGCCCATCATGATCGACTCGACCGAGGCCAACGTCATCAAGGCCGCCCTCGAGCACGTCCCCGGCCGCGCGATCATCAACTCCATCAACATGGAGAATGGGCGCGTCCGCATCGACAGCGTCGTGCCGCTCGCCATCGAGCACGGTGCGGCCATCGTCGCCCTCACGATCGATCCGATCGGCATGGCGAAGACCCGCGTGCGCAAGCTCGAGGTGGCGCGCGCGATCCATGACATTGTCGTCGGCGAATACGGGATGCACCCGCAGGACCTGATCTTCGACGCCCTCACCTTCACCCTCGCCACCGGCGATGCCGAGTGGATCGACTCGGCGCACGAAACGATCGAGGGGATTCGCCTCATCAAGCGCGAGTTGCCGGGAGTCCTCACCATCCTCGGCGTCTCCAACGTCAGCTTCGGGCTCACCCCCGAGGCGCGCGCGGTGCTCAACTCCGTGTTCCTGCACCACTGCGTGCAGGCCGGCCTCGACGCCGCGATCGTGAACCCCGCGCACGTCACGCCCTACGCCGAGATCTCCACCGCCGATCGCGAACTCGCCGACGACCTCGTGTTCAATCGGCGACCGGATGCGCTGCAACGCTTCATCGAGGCATTCCAGGCGGCAGACGGCAGGCAGCAGGCGGCAGGGACCGAGAAGGCGGATCCTACCGAGGGGATGACGGCGGACCAGCGCGTCCACTGGATGGTCGTGCACCGCAAGAAGGAAGGCATCGAGGATGCGCTCGATGCCGCCGGAGTGCGCGAGCAGCCCGTGCGGGTCCTCAACGAAGTGTTGCTCCCCGCGATGAAGGAGGTCGGGGACAAGTTTGGCTCGGGAGAACTCATCCTGCCGTTCGTGCTCCAGAGCGCGGAGGCGATGAAGAAGGCCGTGAAGCACCTCGAGCAGTTCCTCGAGAAAGCCGAGGGCTATACCAAGGGAAAGGTGGTGCTGGCGACCGTGTACGGGGACGTGCACGACATCGGCAAGTCGCTCGTGAACACGATCCTCTCCAACAACGGCTACACCGTGTTCGACCTCGGCAAGCAGGTGCCGGTTCAGACCATCATCGCCAAGGCGAAGGAAGTCGACGCCACCGCAATCGGGCTGAGCGCGCTGCTGGTCTCGACCAGCAAGCAGATGCCGATCACGGTCGGCGAGCTGCATCGCGCGGGGCTGCGCTTTCCGGTGATGATCGGCGGCGCGGCGATCAACCGAAACTTCGGGCGGCGCGCGGCACTCGT
>JACMLI010000102.1 GCA_014379705.1 Gemmatimonadaceae bacterium | reverse complement strand
GGCAGACATCGCAGGGCCGCGCCATCGCGAACTCGTGCGAGGCATGGTATCCGAACTCGAGTGCATTCCGGACCGCGGTGAACGACGTCGCTTCGCCCTTGGAGCGATTGCCGCAATCCTGCGCCTCTCGCTCAGCGATTTCCGCGACCGGAAGGTTCACGCCCCGGATGAATACGTCGACCTCCTCGTGCCCGCCCAAGGCGCCATTCCCATGAATCCGTTGATGCCGAAGAGCGACAGGCGCGAGATCCTCCGTCGACACGTCCTCCCGCTCGCGATCACTGCAGCATCGCTCACGGCGATCTTGCTCACGAACTTCGTCGTCAGGCAGCTGCCGTACCTCAGTGCTCGGGGAGCACCTTCAGGCACGATCGCGGAGCTGTCGCTCCTCAGCGTCCCCTTCATCGCGGCGATGACGATTCCGATGGCCGTCTTCGTCGCAGTGTGCTGGGTATTCGCCCGTCTCAGCGCCGACGGGACGATCGCGCAGGCGCGTCAGAAGCCGGGGGGCGTTCGACGGCTCGTGGCACCCGTGCTCGGCGCCGCGCTCTGCCTGTCGGCAATCACCCTGGTGTCGAACACACAGCTCATTCCTCGTGCCAACACCCGGCTCCTTGCCGTGATGTCAGGAAGGCCGCCAGAGGGCAAAACCGATCGCATGATGACGATCGCTGAACTGAGGGAAGCCGCGCGGGAGGTGAGAGGGAATCCAGGGCTGATGGGTGTCGTCCGAGCGAGCCGCATGGCGGCGGCCTACGAGGTGGAGATCCACAAGAAGTACGCGCTCGGGTTGGCGTGCGTCTTCTTCGCCATCGTCGGTGCAGCGCTGGGGCTGCGCTTCCCGCGTGGTGGTGCGTGGATGGTGATCGGCGCGAGCGTCGTGGTGTTCGGGGGCTACTATGCCTGCCTCGTCGCCGGCGAAGCGCTTGCTGACACCCTCACCCTGTCGCCGTTTGTTGCGATGTGGCTGGCGAACGCCGTGCTGCTCGTCGTCGCGTTCGTCCTCACCTGGCGCCGCGACGACCCGCGGGCAACTCGGGGTGCCGAGCCGATGGCGATCGGCGGATAGGGCCGGCCAGCCGCGCGTTCCTCCGTCCGAGGGAACGACACGAGGCACCGGCCTTCGCCGGTGCGACGAGGTGAGCAGTCAGGCGCGCTTGCCGAATGCAGCGATGGCGCTGCGGGTGAACTCCGAGAGCACGAGCGTCCCACTCATCCGGGCACGCGCGGCCAGGAGCTCGGGCCAATGGTCGGTCCCTTCCCAGAACACCTGCTTGAGTCCGGCCATCGCGGCGGGGTGGGCCTTCGCGAGTCGCCCGGCCAGCGTGCGCACTGCGGTGTCGAGTTCGTCGGGCGTGTTGGCCAGTCGGGCATAGAGTCCGACGTTGAGCGCCCACGCCGCGTCGCGCCAGTCATGATCGACCGAGAGAGCCGTGCAGTGCGCCCGTCCGATCTTGTGCTCGATCGGAGGCCCCACGACAAACGGCCCGATGCCGATGGCCAGTTCGCTCAGCCGCACGGACGCCCCCGTATGACCGATGGCATAGTCCGACGCCGCAATCAATCCCACCGCGCCCCCCGCCGCCTTCCCCTGGACCCGCGTCACGATGAAGCGTGGACACGCCTTCATGGCGAGGATCACGCCGGCAAAGCCCGAGAAGAAGACATGCCCCTCTTCGGGGGTACGAATCGCCTGAAGTTCGTCGAACGATGCCCCGGCGCAGAAGGGGCCGGTGCCGGTGCTCTCGAGCAGGATCACCCTGACGTCCTCGCGCTGTCCCGCCTCCGCGATCGTGGCGGCGAGGGTACGCAACAGCACGCCAGGACGCGAGTTACCGCGCGGATGACCAAAGGTGATGGTGCCGATGCCGTCGGCGACGTCGAGCGAAACGTGGCCGGCATCGAGCAGGGAATCGGACATGGTGGGGCAGGATGGAGGGGTGAGCCAATCAAGCCCGGGGCGCGTGCGCCGGCAACGGAGTCACTGACGCGTACGCGGAGTTGCCTCTGGGACCGGACAAGTGGTTACTTTTCGGAAGCTGTTGTGGCGTCACGAGTTGACGCCGCTACCCAAGACCGGAGTACATCCCATGTCGGCCATGACCCAGCCCGTGGAGGATCCCGTCAAGCTCGCCGAATTCGAGGCGAAGCTCGAACGCGGTGAGACCATTGAACCCAAGGACTGGATGCCGGAGCGCTATCGCAAGCAGCTCATCCGGATGATGTCCCAGCATGCCCATTCCGAGATCGTCGGGATGCTGCCGGAAGGAAACTGGATCACGCGCGCGCCGAACCTGCGGCGCAAGATGGTCCTCCTTGCCAAGGTGCAGGACGAAGCCGGCCACGGGCTCTACATCTACTGCGGCACCGAGACGCTCGACATTTCGCGCGAAGAGCTCGTCGAGCAGTTCCTCACGGGCAAGGCGAAGTATTCGAGCATCTTCAACTACCCGACGCTCACCTGGGCCGACATCGGCGTGATCGGGTGGTTCGTCGACGGTGCTGCCATCGTGAACCAGACGATGCTCGCGAAGACCTCGTACGGGCCGTACGCCCGCGCCATGGTCCGCATCTGCAAGGAAGAGAACTTCCACAAGCGCCAGGGCTACGAGATCTGTACGGTGCTCTCGAAGGGCACCCCCGCGCAGCGCGAAATGCTGCAGGACGCGGTCAACCGCTTCTGGTGGCCCTCCCTGATGATGTTCGGGCCGAGCGACACGAACTCGCCCAACTCCGGGGAACTGCTCCGCTGGCGCGTCAAGCGCGAGACCAACGACGTGCTGCGCCAACGCTTCGTGGACCTCACGGTTCCGCAGGCCATGGCGATCGGCGTGACGCTCCCTGATCCCACACTCGCGTACGACGCCGAGTCGCGCCACTGGAACTTCGGCGAGATCGACTGGGCCGAGTTCCAGCAGGTGATCACGGGCAACGGTCCATGTAACCGCGAACGCATGGCCGCGCGTCGCAAGGCGCACGTGGACGGCACCTGGGTCCGCGAAGCCGCCGCGGCCCACGCCGAGAAGCAAGCCGCGCGCGCCCGTGAATCGGCTGCCTGATCAGCTTCACGAATCACCAATCCCGAATCCCGAATCACGGCTCCAATGTCCGACACGCAGTGGCCACTGTGGGAGGTCTTCACCCAGGAGGGTGAAGGGGCGCCGCACGAGCACGCCGGGAGCGTGCACGCCGTGGACGCCGAGCACGCAATACAGAACGCGCGCGACGTGTACGCGCGCCGCGGTAAGGTGCAGAGCCTGTGGGTCGTGCCCACCGATGCCATCACTGCCTCCTCCCCTGGCGACGCTGGCCCGCTCTTCGAGCCCGGGAGCACGAAAGCCTATCGGCATCCCCAGTTCTACAAATCGCCACGTGGCGTAAAGCTCCACTGATGGACGACGAAGAGGTTTCCGCCGAGTCCTCGCCTCCGGCCGCTGCCATCGCGGGGAGCGCGGCGCAGGGCCCGACGTCTGGCGTCTCAGACAACCCGCTTTTCGAGTACCTCTGTCGCCTGGGCGACGATCGACTCGTGCTCGGCCACCGCCTTTCGCAGTGGTGTGGCCACGCGCCGATCCTGGAGGAGGACATCGCCCTCGCGAACTTCGCCCTCGACTTTGTCGGCCAGGCGTCGGCGTTCCTGGCGCTCGCCGGCGAGGTGGAGGGCAAGGGCCGCGACGAAGATGCACTGGCGTTCCTGCGCGACGAGTTCCAGTTCCGCAACGTGCAACTCGTGGAGCTCCCGGCGGGAGACTTCGCGTTCACGATGGTGCGACAGTACCTGTTCGACGCGTTCGATGTGCTCCTGCTCGCACGGCTCGCGCAGGGAAGCCATCCGGCCATCGCGGGCATGGCCGCGAAGGCGCTGAAAGAAGCGACGTATCACGCGCGCCACAGCAGCATGTGGGTCGAGCGCCTGGGCGATGGGACGGAGGAGAGTCACCAACGGTCGCAGGACGCCCTCGACCATGTCTGGGCCTTCGCGGGTGAACTCTTCGCGACCGACGCGGTTGACTCGGCGATGGCGGAGCAGGGGATCGGCCCTGATGTGGCCTCACTGCGCACCCCCTGGGAAGTCACCGTGCGCGAGACCCTGGCGCGCGCGACGCTGGTCGTGCCTGACGAGAAGCGTGTCGTGACCGGCGGCCGGCGCGGTCGGCATTCCGAGTACCTCGGCCACATGCTCGCCGAGATGCAGATCCTGCCGCGGTCGCACCCCGGCGCCACATGGTAGCCACGTGAGCGCCGCAGCGTCGATCACCCGCGAGCAGGTGCTCGCCTGGCTCGAGGACGTGAAGGATCCGGAAGTGCCGGTCCTGAGCGTCGTCGAACTTGGCGTGGTGCGCGACGTGCTGCTCGACGAGGATCGGGTGACGGTGGAGATCACGCCGACGTATTCGGGGTGCCCGGCCCTGCAGGTGATGGAGGAGGACATCATCGCTGCGCTCGCGACGCACGGGGTGCACGACGTGAAGGTTCGCATCGTCTTTCGCGAGGCGTGGACCACGGCCTGGATGTCCGACGAGGCGCGCGAGAAGCTGCGCGCGTACGGCATCGCCCCGCCCCTCGTCTCCGTGAACGATGACACGACCCTCGTCCCCTTGCGACGCGCGCGGATCATCGCATGCCCGCGCTGCGGATCGCACCGGACGGTGCTCAAGAGCGAGTTCGGATCCACGGCGTGCAAGTCGATCCACGCATGCCTCGAATGCCGGGAGCCCTTCGATCACTTCAAGGACCTCTAGCGGGTTCCCATGCGTCGGCTGACCTGCGTCGCGCTCGCGCTCCTCGCTATCTCCTTTCCCGTGCCACTCTTTCCGCAGTTTGGCAGCGTGACGCGCACGCTGGGCACCGTCGCAACGGTCGCGGTGCCGCGCAAGGCCCGCCTCGACGCGCCCGGGGGCGCCGTGCACGAGCAATCGACGTGGGTGAGTTGGCGCCTCAACCGCTTCCACACGTGGGCCATCGGCTCGAACACACCGTATCGCGCCAGCCTGTTCATCAACCTGCATGCCGCGTCGGCTCTGGCGTCGTCGTATGACGAGGCCCTGCACGCCGTCGAGCGCGACCTGAATGGCGGGGCCGATGACTGGAAGCCGGTCGTGAAGGACGCCCAGTGGGACATTATCCAGGGGCGTTACACGGTGAACGTGCTCAACGAGCCGACGTGGCGCATGAAGTACCGCGATCCCTCGCGGCGTGTGAGCGCGTTGTGGCAGGTGCACCAGAAGGACTGGACGCTCGACGACGCCCGGGCCGCCCTCGTGAAAATGGCGGCCTCGATCGTCCGCTCCGCCGAGCCGGGGTATGGCGAGATCGCGGATCGACCGCGGAAGGAGGCGGAAGAGAACGAGCGGAAGGCAAAGGCGGCGCTCGCGTGGCTCGCGGCTCGCGGCTACGGTCCCCTCGCGGCGGGGCAGCCGGCGACGAAGGACGGGATCATGGTCGAACTCCGCACCGAGCCCGAGCGACGCATCGCGCTCTACAAGTCGATTGCCGACAAGCCCGACGCGATCGCCCTGCCAGCGTGGGTGTCGTGGGGGTGGCGGACCCACGCCGACAGCGGGTGGGAAGATCACATGCCCAACAACGACTACTACCCGTCTCCCGGCACCCGTGCCTGGCTCGACAACACCCAGGCGAAACCGGGCCCGCACTACTTCCTCATTCGCACGATCCGCCTCGACGTGATGGCCGAGGTCGATTTCCACATCGCGGACTGGTTCGACTACGCGGCGAAGGTCAAGTGAGCCGGAAGACGCTTCGACGGTTGGAAGCCCAACGGGCTGACCAATGGACGGTCGCGAGGGATGAGGCATTGGCCTGCTTCATGGCTGGCCGCTACGACGAGGGCGAGGGCGTGATTCGTGCGCTCGATTCCGACATCCAGGGAGGCATCGCGATCGAGCAATGCTACCTGCGCCACCTGGAGGACCTCGTGGCAGGTGACGCTGACGCGGCCCGCCTCCGCCTGGTCTTCGATCGCGGGGTCGCGTGGGCGTCGAGCAACGTGCCGACGCCGCACACCGCGGAGGAAGCCGACCGGAACGCGATGGCCGCCGCGGAAGGTCGCGCACGGTTCGTTGGCGTTCTCGGCGTCGATCCCGCCTAACGGGCCGCCAGCCACGGCGCAGGGTCGATCCCGCACCGCTCGCACAGTTCCCGGAAGGCACGCTCGCGTTCCCCCCGATCAGTGGTGTTGAAGCGGAGGAAGAACGGGCGGTGCGCCCAGTCGAACGGTTCGGCCGCGTGGCCGTGCACGTACATGAGCATCGCGGCGAAGTGCGTGGCGACGCCACCCTCGCGGGCGATCGCGCCGCGCAGCAGCGCATCCACGATCGCAGGTGGATGGTACTCGGCCACCTCATCGAGGCACGACGTCAGGCCGCCGTAGAACTCCCCGTCTCCCAGCACGCCGATGAGGGTGGCCTCGCGCTCTCCAGGTTCGAGGAGTTCCGGTGCGAAGCGCAGCACGGCCATGCGCACCTCGTCATTCCCTTCGATGAGGGCGCGCCGGATCGTCTTGCGCGTGCGGTCTGTGTCGAGCGCGGCGAGGGCCTCGATGTCGCGCCATCCACGTGGCGCTTCATCGAGGACGATGCGCTCGATCGCCGTCCGCTCGGCAGGCGTCGCGCCCCGTATGGCCGTCATGTCGAACCCCTCGCCTTCGCGCCACTTCTCATAGTCGATGTCGGTGCTCGCCCTGAAGCGCTCGACGGCGCCCGTCGGTTCCGGTGCCGGGGGCCGTAGCTCCGGGGGATCCACGTACTTCGGGTCCGTCTCCGTGAGGTAGTTCGGATCCGGGGGCCGGTTCTCGCGCGGCGGTTCGAGGATCTGGAAGCGTCCTTCGGCATCCGTGAACTGGCCGCTGTACGACGGCTGGTCGTTCTCCCAGAACATCAACGTCGGTGTGGGCTCGCGAGGCACCGTGGTGACGCGTCGCGCGAGCCGCAGCCACGCGCCCCCGGGCGGCGCCGGAAAATCCTGCCCGTTCTCGACGATTCCGTTGCCTGCCGCGAGCTCTGCGTCGAGCAGGGCGCGGAGCACGGGGGGCAACGCGTTCGCGTCGGCGAGAAACTCCTTCGGAATGCTCATCGGGGTGTCAGGGGCGGGCGCGGGAAGCCGACAATGCGCGCACTTGCGTCGCTCCGGCAAAGGCCGGAGCCCCGCGTCTTGCTTGGGGGTATTTGCAACGCCACTGGGCACGCTGCCTTCGCAGGTTCGACGGAGGGTGCGCAGGTGCCACGGGATTGCACTCGTCAGGCGGGGCGCATCGAGACCCGCCG
>JACMLI010000101.1 GCA_014379705.1 Gemmatimonadaceae bacterium | reverse complement strand
TGTTTTCGTGGCCCGGCATGGGACGCCTTGGCGTCGAGGCCGCGTTGAGTCGGGACTACCCGCTGGTGATGGGCGTGACGATGGTGGTGTCCGCGGCCGTGGTCCTGGCGAGCCTCGTGGTCGACCTGGTGCAGGTCGCGATCGACCCACGGATCCGCGCCTCATGACACGACGGTCGGCGTGGCAGGTGGCGACCGGCGACCGGCGAGCCCTGGTGGCACTCGTCGTGCTGCTCCTCCTGGGCGGGTCGTCGCTGCTCGGTCCACTGGTGTATCAGGTCGATCCCCTCCAGATGAATCTCGCGCAGGCGGGGGCGTCGCCCAGTGCCGTACACCCGTTAGGCGCCGACGAGAGCGGCCGCGACGTGCTCGGACGCCTCCTTGCGGGTGGACGCGTCTCCCTCGCCGTGGGACTGCTCGCCATGCTCGTGGCGGTGGCGTTCGGCGGCACGCTCGGTGCCATCGCGGGCTATCGCGGCGGGTGGCTCGACCAGCTCCTCATGCGGTTCACCGACGCGGCCCTCGCCATTCCGATGCTGTTCGTGGTCATCACCGTCCTCACGTTTCTGGGGCCCTCGGTTCCGACGCTCGTGCTCGCGATCGGGGCGACATCCTGGATGGGCGCCGCGCGCGTGGTCCGCGGGGAGTTGCAGGTGCTGCGCGTACAGCCGTACGTCGAGGCGGCGCGGGCCCTCGGTGCGCGCGGACTCCCGATCATCGCCCGACACCTCGTGCCGCACCTCGTGCCCACGCTCCTGGTGGCAGCGGCCCTCGGCGTCGCCACCGCCATATTGATGGAGTCGGCGCTGTCGTTCCTCGGCCTGGGGGTGCAGCCTCCCGCAGCATCGTGGGGCAACATGCTGAGTGGCGCGCAGGCGTACCTGTTCTCGTACCCGTGGCTGGCGATCTACCCCGGCGTCATGATCCTGCTCACGGTCGTCTCGGTGAACCTGCTGGGCGATGCCGTGCGCGATTCCCTGCACCGCGAGTGAACGTTCGTATGCCCTTCCTGCGCCTCGGCCTCGTCACCCTGCTCCTCGCCACGCCCCTGGCAGCCCAGCGAGCGCCCTTCGTCGTCGAGGAGGCGACCATCGGCGATATCCATGCCGCGATGCGCGCCGGGCGGCTCAGCTGCCGGCAGTTGGTCAATGCGTACCTGCAGCGCATCGCCGCGTACGACAAGGCCGGACCGGCAGTGAATGCGATCGTGCTGGTGAATCCCGGGGCCCTGGCCACGGCGGATTCGCTCGATCGCGTGCGCGCCCGTGACGGCATCTCCACGCCGCTGCACTGCATTCCGGTCATCGTGAAGGACAACTTCGAGACCCTCGACCTGCCGACGACCGCGGGCTCGCTCGCCCTCAAGGAGTGCCGTCCGTCACGGGACGCGACGATGGTGCAGCGCGTGCGCGCTGCGGGCGCTGTTGTTCTTGCGAAGAGCAACATGGCGGAATGGGCCTTCTCCCCCGTGGAGACGGTGAGCTCCGTGCTTCCGGGCTACACGCACAACCCGTATGCGCTTGATCGCGTCACCGCGGGCTCGAGCGGAGGCACGGCGGCCGCGGTGGCGAGCAGCTTCGGTACCGTGGGCCTGGGCACTGACACGGGCAACTCCATTCGGGGACCGTCGGCGCACCAGGCGCTGGTCGGCATGCGATCCACGATGGGGCTCACGAGTCGCGCGGGCGTGGTGCCGCTCTTCCTGTCGCAGGACATCGCCGGCCCGATGACGCGCACGGTCGCCGACAACGCGGCGGTGTTCCAGATCATCGTCGGCGACGACCCGGCCGACGCCGTGACGGCGGCCAGCCGTGATCGCGTGATCCCTCGTTATGCAGACTCCCTCTCCCGCACGGGGCTGCGCGGCGCGCGCATCGGCATCCTGCGCGCCGCGTACGAATCCCCCACGCTCGACAGCGAGGTCGTCTCGGTGTTCTCCCGCGCCGTCGCAGCGCTGCGCTCGCAAGGCGCGACCGTCATCGACACGGTGCTCATTCCCGGACTCGACTCGATCCGCCGGCTGCAATCCGGCGCGTGCTCTCCATTCAAGTTCGACGTCGAGCACTACCTCGCGAGCGTCCAGGGGACCCCGCCGCCCGTGAAGACCGTCGACGAGGTCGTGCGCTCAGGGAAATTCCATCCTTCCGTGCAGCTCCGCCTTCAGCAGGCGCGCGACGTCACCGAGTCGCCGGAGGCGAGTGCCGGCTGCCGGGCGCGCGAGGCATATCGGGCCGCGCTTCGCGTCGCGGTGCTCCAGGCCATGGACGACCAGCGCCTCGACGCTCTTGTCTATCCCACGTGGAGCAACCCGCCACGATTGATCGGGGACCTCAACACGCCAGCTGGGGACAATTCGCAAGTCTTCTCGCCGGCGACGGGTTTCCCGGCGATCACGGTGCCGATGGGATATACGCGTCGCGTCCTCCCCGCCGGCCTGCAGATCCTCGGCCGTCCGTGGAGTGAGGGCACACTGTATCGCCTGGCGTACGCGTACGAGCAGGGGACGCATCATCGCCGGGCGCCGGCATCTGTTCCGCCGCTTCGCCAGCCGCGAAGGTAGCCGCAGCCAGCCATATTTCGCTGGATGCCAATCGTCCCGCTCTACGGCCACCACGCACTGCGCACTCGCCTCAAGGACGCCCTCGATCGGGGCGTGCTTCCGCAGAGTCTGCTCCTGCATGGGGACACGGGCATCGGCAAGCAGCGTTTGGCGCTCTGGCTCGCCGCTGCGCTCACATGCGAGCGCGAGGCCCGTCCGTGCGGCGAATGCCGACACTGCCGGATGGTAAACACGCTCGCGCATCCGGACGTGATGTGGGTCTTTCCGCGTCCGCGCCTCAAGGACTCGGACGCATCGGCCGACGAGGTGAAGTCCGATCTCATCACGGCGGGCCTCGAGCGCGCGAAAGCCAATGGCCTGTACGCAGCGCCGTCAGGCACCGAGGGCATCTACGTCCCGACGATCCGCACGGTAGTGCGGCAGGCGAGCATCACGCCGGCGATGGCGAAGCGGAAAGTGGTCATCATCGGCGACGCCGAGCGCATGGTGTCGCAGGAAGGCTCGGACCAGGCCGCGAACGCATTCCTCAAGCTGCTGGAAGAGCCATTCGCGAATACCTGGATCATCCTGACTTGCAGCGTCCCCGGAGCGCTCCTCCCCACGATCCGTTCGCGCGTGATCAACGTGCGCGTCGCGCCGCTCTCGCATGACGACGTGAGGCAGTGGCTCGCCGATCCGCTGGTGCACGAGGCGCTGAAAGAGGAGTCGCTGCCAAAGTCCGACGAGCAGCGCGCCGATCTCGCGGCTGGAGCCCCTGGTCGCCTGATCGGCGCCACGGACTCCGCGACGGTGTTCGACGCAGCCCGCCGTTTCATCGACGTGGCCCGCTCGGGCGACCAGGAGCGTGCGGCCAAGCTCGCCCTTTCCCACGGCGTCTCTGGCGCACGAGGCGGATTTTCGGACTTGCTCGACGCTATTGAAGCCGAGCTGCGGAACCGGATGCGAGTGGCCCTGGGCGAGGGTGACGAAGGGCTGGCGCGCGGCGCCGCCCAGGCTGTAGAAACCATCGAGGACGCCAAGCAGCTCGCCTACAACAACGTGAACCCCCAGCTCATCGCCTGGTCCGTCGTGACCAGCCTCGGCGAATCGCTCGGCAAGGGTCGGGGACCCTGACCTGCGGTCGGGCCAGCCGAGAGAGTCGCGTCTGACCCCACTTCGACTGGGGGTAGCCACAGGGCAAACCGCGCCCGCTCGTCCGTACTATTGACCGTTCTTAACGGTCTCGAGACGACACAGGGGAGCAGTCATGAGCGCGAGTGTGGCAAGAGAGCAGCGATCCAGCATCCCACTTGGCGACCGCCGGGAGCTGGTCTTGATCCGATATCCGTGGGCCCGATCGGGCGAAATGGCCGAGGGCTGTGAGACGGTGGAGGGGTACATTCGGACTCGTCCGCTTGCGAATCCTCAGGCCTGGCGACGCCCTTCCCTCCGGAACCTCAAACGCTCAATGGCTGACCTCTCCCACGTGGATCCCACCGGCAAGGCGCGCATGGTCGATGTCTCCGGGAAAAAGGCGACCAGGCGCTTCGCCAAGGCGTCCGGCGCGATCACCATGAAGGCCGAAACGCTCGAGGCGATCCGCGGGAATTCGCTCGCCAAGGGCGACGTGCTCGGCGTCGCCCGCGTCGCGGGCATAATGGCCGCAAAGCGCACCGCGGACCTCATCCCATTGTGCCATCAGCTTCCCCTGAGCTCGGTCACGGTGGACTTCGAGATGGACCAATCCTTGCCCGGGGTGAGGGTTGTAGCGAGTGCGTCGACCGAGGCTCAAACGGGGGTGGAGATGGAGGCCATTTTGGCCGTAAGTGTGAGCTTGATCACACTTTACGATATGGCCAAAGGGGTGGATAAGGGGATGCAGATCGGAGAGATTTCCCTGGTCGAGAAGAGAGGTGGGAAAAGTGGGGACTGGGTTCGGAACGAGTGAACCCGACCTGCAGTAATCACACGGAGTCCCGTCATGATGCTCGCCATCTGCGAGCGCTGACTGACCTCCCTGGGATATGAGGTGATAGATGAAGGATTTGACGCGAACGTATGTGCACCGTGGGGATGGCGAGCGCCGGAGTCGCAGGATCCGTGGGGGGCTCGTGTTCCTGGGTTTGGCAGTAGCAGTGACCGTCGCCGTGCAGTCCTGGGTGCCGGTGGAAGCAGGAGCGGCGCCGGTAACGGTCGCGATGAAGGAAGCGGCGGCCGTCTCCGCGCTCCAGAAGGAGCTCGAGGTCGCCCGCGGCGAGCTCAGGATCGCCACCGCGCACCTGGAGCGCTGGAACCGGATCTTCGAGTACGCCCGTCAATACAAGATCGCGTCCGACCTGTCGGCTTCGATTTATGACGCCGCTGTCAACGAACGGATCGACCCCGACCTGGCCTTCCCGCTTGTCCGGCTCGAGAGCGAGTTCAAGGAACGGGCGACCTCGCCCGTGGGCGCCACCGGCCTGACCCAGCTCATGCTGGCCACGGCCAGGGAGTACGACAAGACCCTGACCAAGGAGACCCTGTACGACCGGGACACGAACCTTCGGATCGGGTTCCGCTACCTGCGCAGCCTCATCAAGTGGCAGCGCGGCGACGTGCAGATGGCGTTGCTGGCCTACAACCGGGGTCCGGCGGCCGTGATCACGGCCAAGGAACTCGACCTGGACGCCTCGAACGGGTACGACCGGGTGCTGCTGCGCGGCTACCGAGGGCGCGGGGTGCTCGACTGATTCAGGTGCTTTGAGGTGTTGACGGGGCTCTCACGGCAGTGAGGGCCCCGTTCTTCTTTTCAGGCCGTCATGACGGCAGATGGCAGGAAAGCGTATGGCTCTTCCCGAGGGTCGGAGCCTCGCAGCGGCTCGGACTGCGCGGCGCGTGCCATCGGTCGCAAAGGACGTTTCAACGCAGAGACGCTGGGGATGGAGCGCGCCATCGACCACTCGCCCAGCCTAGCGCGCCGCGATCTTCTTCTTCGCCGCCGAAACGGGGGCTTTTTTCGCCGCCGGCTTGCTCGTTGCTCGGCGCGAGGTCGACCCGCCGCGCACGATGATCGTCTGGCCCGGATAGACCACGGTCCGCTTGAGCCCATTCGCGCGCGTCAGCGACGCCACGCTCACGCGGTAGCGCCTGGCGATCGAGCCAAGG
The DNA here is from genome assembly GCA_014379705.1 of Gemmatimonadaceae bacterium. Taxonomy (GTDB): domain Bacteria; phylum Gemmatimonadota; class Gemmatimonadetes; order Gemmatimonadales; family Gemmatimonadaceae; genus RBC101. The sequence goes on along the minus strand of JACMLI010000101.1, from coordinate 6,622 downwards.
GACTCACCACGGCGGACGGTGTGCACAGTGCGTCCACCACCGCGCGAGGAACTCCCGTAGATCTCGATCGACGGGTCGGGTACGTCACGCGATCCTGCGAGGACGTCTCGGCTCGGCACCAGCACTTCACGACCCGTCGCCAGCTTCTTCGTCGCCGAAACGCCCGCGTTGTACCAGGAAAGACGGCGTGCATCGACTCCGTGGGCCTTGGCGATGGTCTTGAGCGTTTGGCCCTTGCCACTCTTCACGCGGGTGAACCCCACGCGTTCCGAATCCGGGATCGCCAGGAACGCGCTGTCGAAGCCCGACGCACGGCCGGTCGGCACGCGGACCCACCCGTTCGACTTCGGCGGCGTGGCCCCGCGGAGAAGATGAGGATTGGCGTCGCGCACCTCCTCGACGGTGGATCCGGACGCACGCGCCACGGCACCTAACGACACGAGCTCGGGCACCTGCACCGAGTCATAGCCGAAGCGCGGCACCGAATCGGACACCACCATCCCGTACCGCGACGGGGCCTTCCCGATGAGCGCCGCCGCGATCAGCTGGGGCACGTAGTTCCGGGTTTCCGCGCGCAGGTACGACTGCTCGGCCAGCGCAAAGAAGCGGGCATCCCCCACGCTCTCCTCGAGCTCGTCCTGGAACCGGGCGAGGCCGCGCGACACGCGCCCCGGTCCACCATTGTACGCCGCCGCCGCGAGGTAATAGGAGCCGAACTGGTTGTGCAGGATGTTGAGGAAGCGCGCGGCGGCGTCGGTGGACTTGGCCGGATCGCGGCGCTCATCGACCCACCAGTCCACGCGGAGCCCCACGCCACGCGCCGTGGAACTCATGAACTGCCACATCCCGACCGCGGCCGCGCGCGAATACGCATGCGGGTCGTAGCCACTCTCGACAAGGGCGAGGTAATACAGGTCTTCGGGAATGCCGGCCGCGCGGAACTTCTCGCGGATCATCGGCTCGTACTTCTTGCCGCGCTGCAAGCGCAACTGAATGCGATCCTTCGCCGAGCCGGAGAACATCGTCACGTAGCGCGCCACGCGGTCGTGGGTCGCGAACGACGTGACATCGATGTCCCACGTGACCTCGGCTTCGCCGTTCGCCGAATCCACCCGCGCGACGGACGGTCGCGCGAACAGTACGGAGTCCGCGAGGCCAAGCGCCTTGCCCATTTCCAGCATCGCGGCGTCGACGCTCGCGTTGAGCGAGTCCGGCAGGACGATAAATGGAAGCGTCGACGGGGTGAGCGACGCGCCATCGCGCGGAAGGCGTTCGGAGATCGCCGACGGCGGCGGCGCGTCCTGCGGAGCAGGTGCTCCCGCTGGCGCACCGGGGCGAATCGAAGGTCCGCACGACGCGAGGACCAGAAGTAAGCCTACCGCTCGGGGTCGTACGGCGCGCAATGCCAGCAACGGTGGATCCTCCAGCGTGTCGCCTCGTCTACCCGCAATCTGGGCTCGAGTGCCGGGTTTGGGAACCACACCGTGAGGCGCGGTGCCTTACGAGTGTGGCCGAGGGTCTATCGAGTCGCGATTGCGTTGCCAAGCACGCGATTCGTGGCCTGCAACGTCCCCACGACCGCACTGCGCAGCAGGTCTTCGTCGGACAGGTGGCACCCCAGCAATCGGCGCTGGCCATCGGGCGTGTTGGCAAGCACGCTCACCATCACGATGTTGGCGTCAAAGGCCCGCATGGTCTTGACGCCGATCAGTTCGAGGGTCACCGAGCGGCGCAGGAACAGTTCGATCGCCCGGAGGGTTGCATCGGCGACCACGCGCAGGTCGCCCAATGGGGAGGCCACGCCATCCGCCCGACCGGTGACGGTGTCGCCCGGCATCCATTCGAGTTCCACCGCGGCAGTGCAGCGCCCCGCGGGCGTGCGCTCGAACTGGAGGTTGGTGAAGCGTAGCCTGCTTCGGCGGGGCTCCTCGATGCCTTGAGCTCTCGAGGCGGCCTCGGCGGCACGCGCGCTGTCTTCGGATGAGAAATCGGCCATGCCGTTTTGCGACGTCGAAATGGCCGCCAGATCGGCGGAGGGTATCCACTCCCCACACGACCGACGCCCCCCCAACGCAACGAATGCGCCCGAGACTCCGCCCGCTGGCCAGCCCCGAGGCCGCGCTATCCGGGAGGTGCCGCTGGCGCCTAACGATGCTTGTTTCGCATGTGCACCTCGTGCGCCCGCATCACGGCGCGATCCTGTTGCCGCCGAAGCCTTTGCTCCAGGCCCGGCAGCCTTCGGGCCTGCCAGGCCACCTCCCTCCGGAGTGCCTGCCAATGCGCAAGCCGGTCCGCAGAGAGGCTCCCGTCGGCGAGGGCTGCCTGCACGGCGCAGCCCGGCTCTCCCTCGTGGTGACAGTCGGCAAAGCGGCACTGGTTGGCGACCTGCGTCACATCGTCGAAGGTCGCGTCGACCGCTGACTGGCCTGCCCACACGCCGAGCTGCCGGATTCCCGGGGTATCGATGATCACGGCGCCCCATGGAAGCTCCACGAGCTCGCGATGCACCGTGGTGTGACGACCCTTGCCGTCGCGACGCACTTGCGCGGTCCGCATGGTGTCGTGACCCGCGAGCGCATTGACCAGCGTCGACTTCCCCGCCCCCGACGGACCGAGCAAGACACCACTGGCGCCCTCGGGGAGGGTCGCCTGGAGGCAGGCGAGCCCCTCGGTGTCATCGGGCCGCATCAGCACGATGTCGATGGCGCCAAGACGACCGGCGAGGTCGTCAAGCGTCCCGCCGGGATCATCGGCGAGGTCGGCCTTCGTGAGCACGATCACGGGGCGCGCCCCCGCCTCCCACGCGAGTGCGAGGCCGCGTTCGAGTCGGTGCACGTTGATTGGCGCGGGGAACGCTTCGACGAGGAATACCACGTCCACGTTCGCCGCGACGCCCTGCGCTTCCTCGACGTCACCCGTCGCGCGACGCGCGAGCAGCGACCGGCGCTCCAGGCGACGATGCAGGAGGTGGAGCCCGCGCGGTCCCCCCGGGCGTACAAGGACCCAGTCGCCAGCCACGACCGATTCGCCAGCCTTCAGGGCCACGCGCACGTGGTCGATTCCATCGTCGACCGTGCACATGTCGCGATGCCCGACGACAACGCGCGCGGGGCGCACCAGCTCGTCCGCGTCGGCTACTTGTGAGGTGAAAAACCCGTCCAGGCCCAGCCGCATGAGGCGGCGGGCCATGTCATTGATGTCCATTGAGATGTAGTGGGTGGAGGTGAGGGACGAACCCGACCTGCCCAACTACCGGACGGCGGTACGCAGAGGCACTCGCGAGAGAGGGACGCCCTTAAGAGTGTGCAACGTCTGGCGGCAATGCAAGCGGGCGCGGACGCACGCGTGCGAGCGACAGATATTTCGTCGGCCGATTACTGAACCTGCCGAGGCGCGAGAAGGTCCACCACCAGGAAAGCCTTGCCCCTCGGCAGGACGGCCTCCACTTCCGTGCCCGCCCGTTCGCCATCCATCGCGGCGATCCTGAGCCGCGAACCGCGCGGTACACGGCAATACCGGAACGAGCCATCCGACGCGGCCTCGATCATGAGGCGGCGTCCGGGCCTCGGAATGATCCGTGTGCCAATCGTGTCGGCGCGCACAAACAGGACACGCACCGTGGCATTTGGCACGGCGATCCCTCCCGCGTCGCGGACAACGCCACGCAGCAACCCCGTCGCATTGGCCGCGTGTTCATCCTCACGCTTGCACGCCGCGCGGTAGACCGAGTCTGGCGTTGGCAGTCGCAGCATGAGACCGACCGCGCTGGAATCGCGCACGTCAATCGTGCCCAGGTCTGTCGGCAGGCCCAGCGAATCGAGCGCGGCCGAGGATGCGGTAAGGCGATATCGCCCGGGAACGACATCTTCGAATCGAAACACGCCGTCCGCGCCGACCTCTCCTTCGGTGAGGGTGCCGACCAGGCCGACGCGTCCTCGAGCCGGACCAACGCCCGACGAATCCACCAGGCGACCACCGATACTGCGGCGTCGCCCTTCGTGCACAATGTCCGAGCCGCGCGTGACTTCCAGGACTTCACCTGCCGTCTCGCGCACCTGGTGAATGGTGGCCCGTGCGCGATCGAGGTTCTCCATCGTTCCCTCGATCTCCATCGTTGGAATGCGCAGCGCCCACTGGCTCACGATCCAGGTGCCGTCGGGCACACGCGTGAACCGCACGCGACCCCCGGCGTCCCCTTCCTTCACGTCGCGCGGCAGTCCGTCGTAGCTGAACTCGAGCGACCGCAGTTCCGACGTGGCGCGATCGAGGATCAGGCGTCCGCGCACGTCGACGTAGCCCCGGCGTCTTCCGGCCGGCTGGAACTCGATCGCGATGCGCGACGGATCGCGTCGGGGCCTGGCCCTAACCGAAAGCAGTGTGCGCCCGCGAACTGGTCCGACAGCAGCACGTCGGCGTCTGGCCCGAGGTAGACAAACTCGTCGTTCGCGATGAATGCGTAGCCGACGCGCGCGAGGCTGTCCGCGGGGGCACTGGTGAACACCTTCGGCCGTGCGGACACGGCCACGCTCGAACGCTGATACGTCACGATGCTGTCCACGTCGCTGGCGACGCGATCCCACGTTACGTAGCGCGACACGAACGCCTCGGACTCGGCGGTGATGGCCGCGGCGGTGAGTGCCGTGCGCGCCTGCAGCCAGGCCGCGGCAACTGCGGTACCGTCTCCCGTGCTCCGGCACGTCTGCGGGCTGAGCACCGTCACCGCCTCCAGCGCGATGGGCTCGGCGCGCAGGACAACCCGTACGACGTGCAGGGAGTCGCCTGCCAGGTCGAACGGTCCCACGTCGGTTGGCCGGAACCCGATGCGCAGCGCGCGCACGGTGTAGGAGCCTGCACTCTGAAGTTTGACGTCGAACGCCCCGGTCGCGGATGTCAGCGCTCGCCCAGCGACACGATTGTCGCGGCCGACGACGAGCACCACGATGCCTCGCGCAAGCGTCGCCCCATCCTGCTGCACGACCACGCCGCGGATCGACTGGGCGGCGAGGGGGGTCACGACGAATACCAGACAGAGCAGCGCCAACACGCCGTTCCGCGCACACGGTGCAATGCTCGTGTGCATGCGATCCCGGTCTGCCATCTGTGTCAGGGCTGCTCGCTCGATACCCTCGGCGCCGTGGCGCGCAGCATCTTCATCGCCTCCTCGATGGCCGTGCGAAGCTCGCGGTCGATCTTCTTCACCTCATCCATCGGTGAGTTCTCGACCCACACGTCCGGTGGCACGCCGAGGTTCTCGAGGTTGACGCCGTAGTTGTTCGGCTTCGTTGGGTCGTACGTCACCACGAGGGATCCCGGTGTCCGGATCGCGCCGCCGTTGATCAGCGGGTAGCTCCCCGTCGCGATAACAGCCGCGGCCGTCGGGTTGCCGACGATGCGGCCGAGCCCGAGCTGCCGGAATGCCATCGGGGTGACTTCGCTGTCGGACCCGGAGCGATGGTTCACGAGCATCACCTTGGGACCGGCGATTGCCTGGCGCGGACGACGCCCCCACGTGCGGGAGCCGTTGCGGTTGTTCCAGAATTGGTATGGGCGTCGCTCCAGGATATCGATCAGCTCCTGGTCGATGTTGCCGCCACCGTTGTAGCGGATGTCGACGATGATCCCCTTCGCGTTGGAGTACTGGTCGATCTCGTTGCGGAAGCGCGCCAGCGACGGCGCGTTCATCGAGCGGATGTGCACGTACGCGATGTCGCCGTTCGTTGCCTTCTGCACCTCGTCGCGATTGCGGGCGACCCACTCCTCGTACTTGATGTCGGTCAGCGACGTGACCGTGGCGATGCGTACCGTCTTCGCGTTTTCGCCCGCGGGCGCTTTCGCGTAACGCACCGGCAGGTACTCGTTGAGCGTCGCGCTCAGGACCTTCCAGTAGTTGTCGCCCGCCTTGAGCTCCTGACCATCCATTGCCAACACATAGTCCCCGACGGCGAGGTCGATCCACTCCTTGTCCGCCGGCCCGTCCTTGTAGATGTGCGAAACGCGATACTTCCCATTCGCCGGCTCCAGCTCGAATCCCGGGTAGCGCGTGCGATACACCGCGGGCATGGCGCGCGTCGGCGGTCCGCTCACCCCGGTATGCGACGCGTTCAGCTCGCCGATCATCTCGTTCGTCAGGTCGTACAGGTCCTCGTTGGTCCCGACGTACTTGAGCAGCGGCCGGTAGCGCGTGCGGATCGCGGCCCAGTCGTAGCCGTGCATCTTCTCGTCGTAGAAGCGGTACTTCATGACGCGCCACGACTCCTCGAACACCTGGTTCCACTCGGCGCGCCGGTCCACGCGCACCGGGAAGGTGAAGTTCACGCGCTCCGCCCGCTGTGGGGTGGCAATGACGAGTTTGTGCACCTCGAACCCGGGCACGGGGGTGGCATCGTCGTTCCCGCTGCGCGGCGTATTGCGGAAGAACACCGTGCGGCGATCCACCGAGGGGACCATCCCCGTGAACACCCCCTGCGCGATGCGGCGCCGCTCGCGACCATCGAGGTTGACCGCGTAAAGGCCCGCGTCGGGATTGTCGGCCGCCACCGGGGCCGCCCCGCCGCCACCGAAGCCGCCGCCCGCCCCCTGGCTGAAGTAGACCGTGCGTCCATCCCGCGAGATGAAGAATGCG
>JACMLI010000100.1 GCA_014379705.1 Gemmatimonadaceae bacterium | reverse complement strand
GTGGCAGGCGCGCCGCGTGGCCCGCGAAGCCGCACGGGCCACCGCCGCGCGACAGTTTCTCGCCGGCGTCTTCCGCGAGTCCGACCCGACCAATGCCCGCGGTGACAGCCTGACCGCGGGCGAGATGCTCGATCGCGCGACCCAGCGCCTCGACTCCGTGTTCGTCGGCCAGCCCGACGTGAAGCTCGACCTGCTCCTCGCGTTGGGGGAGATCTATCGGAACCTGGGGCGCCTGGACGCCGCCGACTCGCTCCTCTCTCGTGCGGTTGGCCTTGCTGACAGCGTGCAGGATGATCCGCGGCGTGCCCGAGCCGCGGCACTGGCCCAGCTGTCGATGGTACGACTGGCGGCCGGGACGCTCGAGTCGGCCGACTCGCTCGTTGGCCTTGCCATACGGAGCTTTTCGGGGTTAGGGCTCGATTCCGCGCTGACCGGCGCGTACAGCGTGCTCGGTGGCATCAAGCGACGGCAATTCGACTTTGTCGCGGCCGAGTCGGCGTACCGGAAGGCCATCAGCATCGCCGAGCGCATTGGGGAGGACTCGATGGCGCAGTCGAATCACTGGAACGACTTCGGTGTCCTGCTCATGGAGGCGGGGCAGTACCACCAGTCCGACACCGCGCTCCGCCGCGCGATGGCGCTGGCGGGCGGGCGCCTGCCGGCGAACGAACCCGGCACCGTATTGACATTGATGAACTACGCCATGGTGCGCGATTACCTCGGGGACAAGGACACCGCGTTGGTCCTCACGCGCGAGGTCCTGCGGCTGCAGCGGCTCAACTATCCGGCGGGTCACGAGCGAGTCGCCTCCGCGCTGAACACGCTCGCCTTCGCGTACATGGATCGTGGGGAGTTCGCGACCTCGGACTCGATGTTCCGTGAGGCCACGCAGATGCTCGAGCGACTCTACGGGGCTGAATACATGCTGGTCCTGATCGCGCGCAACAACATCGCGCGTTCGCGGCTGTTGGCAGGCCACGCCACGGAGGCGGAAGCGTCGTTCCGTCGCGTACATGCGGACGCACGGCGCATTGTGGGTGAGGAGCATGCGTACGTGTCGCAGCCGCTGCACTGGCTGGGGCGAGCGCTGCTCGCGCAGGGGCGCTTGATGGAGGCACGGACGGTGCTCGATTCGGCGCTCCGACTGGCCAGGCGGACCCTGCCCCCGGAGCACGAGCGATTCGCCGACTTGCCGGCGGCCATCGGTGCCGTGGCGCTGGCCCAGGGGGACACCGCGGTCGCCGACTCCATGGCGCGGTCGGCGCTGGCACATCGCGTCGCGCATCTCGGTGAGGGGTCCGTGGAAGGCACCGAGCCGACGCTCATCCTCGCCCGCCTGCGGGCCCTCCAGGGGAAGCGCGCGATGGCCGAGTCCCTGTATGTGAGCGTGCTGGGCACGCTCGAGGCACGTCCGTATCTCGCGTGGCGCAGCGTGCCGGTGCGACGGGAGTTCGATGCCTGGCGGGCGCGGGGCGCGGGAACGCGCTAGTCGGCGAGTTCAGCGGCGAGCCACCCCTTCGCACGGATCCAGTCGCGCCGCACGGTCCGCACGGACGTGCCTAACGCGAGGGCGGTCTCGTCTTCGGTCATGCCACCGAAGAAGCGGCATTCGACGACTTGCACGAGCCGCGGGTCGATTGCGGAGAGCCGATCGAGGGCGTCGTCCAGGACGAGCAGGTCCCCACCGTCGTCCGTGGCGACGCCGATCGCGTCGTCCAGTTCCACGCGCCGTCGCATGCCTTCGCGCTTGTCGGCCTTGCGGGACCTCGCGTAGTCGAGCAGCACGCGTCGCATCGCCACCGATGCCGCGGCCAGGAAGCGCACGCGGTTCTCCTCCGGCAAGTCGCTGACGTTCACCAGGCGCAGGTAGGCCTCGTGGACAAGGGCCGTGGTGGACAGGGTGTGCCCCGTCGCCTCCCCTCGCAGGTGCCGTCGCGCGATGGCGCGCAGCTGATCGTAGACCAGGGGCACAAGGCGCTCGACGACCGGCGCGGCGGGGTCAGTGGAAAGGACGAGGGCAGTGATGTCCTGCACGGACCTTGGGTGGGCGACGGCGGCTGGAGCAACCCGAGGTGCTGAGCGGGTGCTCTCCCCAACGTGCAGAAGTCGGGCCAACGGGAGGATGGCCGGATTCTCCATCGCAATCCGCCTCTCGGGAAGACCCCCGTTCCCTCTCGACCAGGAGCCTGCCATGCTGACCATGTCGCTGCTCGCCGCCACCATGATCGTGACCCCGGCCCTGAGGCCCCGCGAGTGCGCAAGCTGTGGCGCATACGCCGGCCCAAACGCTTTCAGGGTTCTCGATCCGTACCTTCGCCAGGTGGACATCTGGCCCGAGTTCTACGCCGCGACCTGCCGCTTCGAGGTCTCTCGGGGGGCGTTCGTGACGCTCAACCGGGCGTCGTGTGCGGCCGAAGTGACATATCGCGGTCCCAACCGCTGATCGCGGGCGAAGGGCACCTGGGTGGGTCAAGTGACTCATGTCAAATGGTCGCGCCAGGGGAATATTCACGGCGTCGAGAACCGTCGACAACCATGAAGCACCGGGACCAACGCGTAGCACCCAACGGAGAACCATGCGCGCTCTCATTTCCCCCCTTGTCCTGGCCGTCGCCGTGGGCGCAGTTGCGCCCGAGCTGTCTGCACAGTCCGCGGCCAGGCCGGCCGCCAACCTCACGGGCAGCTCGCGTCCTGCTGCTCCGGCCGCCGAGCCTGACCTTGGCGCGGTGCGCCGCGCCACCGAGAAGTACCGGAACGTGAACACTGCCCTCGCCGAGGGCTACATCCGAGACCCTGGCAACATCTGCGAAACCTCCGATATGATGGGGAAGCCCTCCTCCCTCGGCGCGATGGGGATTCACTTCTTCCGCCCGGACCTCCTGGGCATCACGGGGCCGCCGAATCCGCGCATCAACGGCCACGGGACGCACACCGACTTCCTCACGCCGGGCGTCCTGATCTACGAGCCGAAGAAGGATGGCTCGCTCGAATTGGTCGCCGTGGAGAACCTGGTGTTCATGAAGGCGTGGGAAGCGGCCGGCAACAAGGGCGCACCGTCGTTCCAGGGGGTGACGTGGGACCTCATGGTTGACGATCCCGCCACGAAGGTCGACGAGGCACACAACTTCGAGTCGCACTACGACCGGCACGTGTGGCTCTATCGCGAGAACCCGCGCGGCATGTTCGCCCAGTTCAATCCCAAGGTGAGCTGCGCCGACCACACCGGCGGCGCACACAAGCATTAGGCTCGCACGGCGGGGGGCGCTGGGCGACCGTTCCGCTCAGCGTCTCCACTCGTCGTCGCACCTGCGAACGCAGCGTGCCCAGCGTCATTGGTGCCGCACAGACAATCGGGACAACGACTCTGGGCTCCTGCCTTCGCAGGAGCGACGGATGGTGCGGAGCTGACCCTCCTCAGTAGCCACCCGGGCGTTCGTTCACGACGCCGGACGCCCGCTCGAGCGCGAGGGCCGCGCGCACCATCGTCCCTTCGTCGAAGAGGCGCCCGATCAACGTGACGCCGTGCGGCACACGACGTGGTGGATCAAACGTCGGCAGCGGATTCGCGGGATCGGGCGCCCAATCGCTCCGCGCCTCCCGCACCTCCACAAAGCCGGTCCGCACGGTGATCGATGGCTGCCCCGTGAAGTTCGTCACTGTCAGCGACTCGTCGCGCAAGGACGGCACGAGGAGCATGTCGACCTGCTCGAACATCGTTGCGAGTTCGTGCGCAAAGCGGCGCCGCAACCGGTCACCCTGGACGAAATCGACCGCGGAGAGGAAGCGCGACATGCGGAAGATGTTGGGCCAACCGTCGGGTACCTGCACCTTGAGCTCGAGGGAGCGGCCCGACAGCGTGAACTCCTCGAACGCGGCCGCGGCCTCGGCGAAGAGGATCGGCATGAGCGAGGCCTGTGGGAGGTCGGGCCACGTGACCGGCACCGGCGTCAGTCCTGCCTTCGTGAGCGCGTCGAGCGCCGCGCGATCCACTGGCGTCGCCGCGTCCATCCACGCGGGGAAGTGTCCCACGCGCAGCCCGCGCACGGGGGCGGCTGCGTCGTAGTCGATCGGGTGCGACACGCTGGACAGGTCGCCCGCGTCCTGGCCGTTGATCGCGTGCAGGACGAGCATCGCATCCTCCACCGTGCGCGTCATCGGCCCGAGCTTGTCGAGCGACCAGCAGAGCGTCATCGCGCCTGTGCGGGGCACGCGGCCGAACGTTGGCCGCAAGCCGGTCACGCCGCACCGCATGCTCGGCGCGACGATGCTGCCGCCGGTCTCGCTCCCGATCGAGAAGCCCACGAGGGCCGCCGCGGTCGCGGACCCCGGGCCAGCGCTCGATCCCGACGCGCCCTCCTCGATGAGCCAGGGATTCATCGTCTGGCCGCCGAACCAGATGTCGTTCAGCGCCAGGGCACCTAACGACAGCTTGGCGATCAGCACGGCGCCGGCGTCCTGCAGCCGGCGCACCACGACGGAGTCCGTGGTGGGCACGCGATCGCGATACGGCTCGGCGCCCCATGTCGTGGCAATGCCGGCCGTGTCGAGGAGGTCCTTCACGCCGAAGGGAATGCCGTGCAACGGCCCGCGGTACCGGCCGCGTGCGATCTCGGCGTCGGCGGCCCGTGCCTGCTCGAGGGCGCGGTCCCGCGCGAGTGTGATCACGCTCCGGAGCGTGCCATCGAGCCGGGCGATGCGCTCCAGGTAAATGTTCGTGAGGCGCTCTGAGCTGAGCTGGCGCTTCTCGATCCATCGTGAGAGTGAGGTGACCGGCGCGAACGCGATGTCCGCGTCGCTGGCGGGG
>JACMLI010000099.1 GCA_014379705.1 Gemmatimonadaceae bacterium | reverse complement strand
GTGCCCGTGTCGGCCTGCACGCCGGCGATCTTGTTGCTGATCTCCTCGGTCGCGCGGGCGGTCTGGCGGGCCAGTTCCTTCACTTCGTTGGCCACGACCGCGAAGCCCTTGCCTGCCTCACCCGCCCGTGCCGCCTCGATCGTCGCGTTGAGCGCCAGCAAGTTCGTCTGCTGCGCGATCGACGTGATGACCTTCACGACTTGCCCGATCTCAAGGCTCGACTGGCCGAGTTTCGACATCGTCTCGCTCGTCGCGGCGGCTTGCCGCACTGCGACCTGGGAGATCTGCGACGCTTCCTGTACGCGCGAGGCGATCTCGCGGATGCTCGCCGTGAGCTGCTCGGCCGAGGCCGCCACGGTCTGCACGTTCCGAGTGGCCTGCTCCGACGCCGCGGCCACGGCCTGCGACTGGCGACTCGTCTCCTCGGCCGCCGCTGCCATGCTCTGCGAGCTGGCCTCGAGCTCCGTCGACGACGACGACACGATGTTCACGACCGCCTGCACGTTCTGCTCGAAGTCATCGGCCATCCGCACGCGGTCCGTCACGATGGACCACGACACCATCGTCCCCGCCTGCGCGCCCTTCTCGTCGTAGATGGCGACGACGTTCATGTCGAGCGTCTCGGGGCCGAGGCGGATCTTCGCCTGGTGCGGGAGGTTCTTGTCGGACGCCAGCATGCGGCGCTGGTGCTCGGGGTTCGTGTGGAAGATGTCGATCTTCTGCCCGACCACCGCATCCGCCTTCACCGGCAGGTACTGCTCGACCTTGCGCAGCGTGCGAAGGGACGCCGGGTTCATGTAGACGATGCGCAAGTCGCGATCTGCGAGGATCAGGTTGAGGTTCGCCGACTCAACCATCGGCTTGAACAGCGCCATGTCCTTCCGCATCTGCACTTGCGCCGTGATGTCCGTGGCGAACTTGATGACTCCCGTCACCGTGCCATCGGGGGCCTTGATCGGGTTGTACGATGCCTGGATCCAGATCTCCCGTCCACTCTTGGCCATGCGCTTGTATTCGCCGGCGTCGAACTCGCCACGATTGAGCTTGTCCCAGAAGGCGCGATACTCAGGGCTGGAGCGGTAGACGTCGTCGCAGAAGAGTGAGTGGTGCTTGCCCTTGATCTCCTCGAGCGAGTAGCCCAGCGCACCGAGGAAGTTCTGGTTCGCGGAGCGCACCGTGCCATCCGGCGCGAACTCGATCATCGCCGTGGAACGCGAAATCGCGTCGACGACCGACGCGAGGTCACGGCTTTCCTCGTGGTCGGCGACCGGCTCGTCAGCGGTGGTGGTCCAGTTCTTGAGCTTGGGCTGCTTCAGCGGGCGACGGGCGGCGGTCTTTGTGCTGGACATGACAGGTGCGTCCTTGGGGATGGAGGAGGAGGAAGAGAAGGAGGAGTGCGTTGCCGCTTGGGCTGCGCCGGCAATCGCCAGCTTGGCAACCTGCGCATAGGCCCGGGCCCAGGCGGCGTCGAGCCGCGGACTCCAGAGGGCGCCAGCCACGGTGGCGAGGGCGGCGAGCAGGCACTCGCCCACCGCGTCATAGTGTGCGGGCACCGCGCCGTAGCCGACGTGCCGCGCGCCGAGGGCCTTCACGGCCGGCACGAGCCGCTTCGGGTCGTGCACGGTCGCCACGACGAGGGCAATGGCCTGGATCAGCTTGCGCTGTTGCTCCGCCATGTCCACGTGCGCGAACAACGGCTTCACCGTCGGGTAGCGCTGGAAGAGGATGCGATAGAACGTGCTCGCGAGGACGCCCGCCCTCGGCCTCAGGGCGTCGAACGAATCGCGAAGCAACTTGATGTCCGTGGTGGCGCGGGTCTTCGGAGACATGGTGTGACGGTCAGGACGTGACGGCGTCGGCTCGCAGGAGCGCCCCGACGTCAAGGATGACGAGCAGGTCTGCGTCGCGACGCACGATGCCCCGGCTGACGGCGCGCCAGCAGGCATCGAGGGTGGCGGGTACAGGCTCGATGCGCTCTCGCTCGATGGCGAGGACGTCAGCGACTTCATCGACCAGCAGCGAGAAGAGCTCGTCTTCGTGCCGCACGACGACGTTCATCGCGGTATCGAGCGCAGACTCACCCTCGATGTCGAGGCGGGTGCGCAGGTCGAGCGCCGTCACGATCTGCCCGCGCAGGTTGAGGAAGCCTGCGACTTCGGCGGGGGCGAGGGGAACGATGGCGAGACGCTGCGCGAGGAGCACCTCCTGCACGATCGACACCGGAACTCCGAGCCACTGGTCATTGACCCTGAAGGTCACGAAACCGTTGGACGCGATGATGCTCATACGGGTACCTCCACGGCGCTCGGGCCGTGCGCCTGGCGCAGGAAGTGGCTGATGTCGATGATTTCGGTCGCCTTGCCGTTGATCACCCCCACGCCGAGCACGCCGGGGCGGTGCGCGTTGGCCTCGAGCGAAATGCGTTCGTCGACGATGTCGTGGATCGCCTCGACGGCGAGGCCCATCGAGCGCCCGTCGTGGGCGAAGACGACGACCTGTCGCGGACTTCGCGCGCGCACATCCATCAGGGGGTTCGCCGGGATGACCGGTAACAGGGCGCCGCGATACTGCACGAGGAGGCGTCCATCTGCTTCCTCGATCTGGTCGGCGCTGAACTCCTCGAGGCGCGCCACGCGCGAAAGTGGCACGGCCTGCAGGGCCGGGAACCCGGCATCGAAGAGGAGGATAGACTCGCGATCCGCCTGCTGCGTGCTTTCCGCTTCCACCGCGCGGCTCGGGGCCGTGCGCTCCGCCTGGACGGCGTTCATCGCCGTGGAGGCGATGCCCGTGGGGTCGAGGATCATGATGACGCGGCCGTCACCCAGGATCGTGCAGCCCGAATAGACGGACACGTGCTTCACGAGGCGCCCCATGGGCTTGACGACGATCTCCTGCGTGTCGAACACTTCGTCGACCACGAGACCGAACCGCAGGTTGCCGACCTGGCACACGACGATGTTGAACTCCGTGCGCTCGGTAGCACTGTTCAGCGCCAGAAGCGTCGCGAGGTCCACGATGGGCAGCAGCGTGTCCCGCAGGCGGAAGAAGCGCACGCCGTGCACCTTCTCCATGCGGTGCTGCTGCTCCTCCGTTACGCGCACCAGCTCCACCACGCCAATCTGGGGAATGGCGAACACCTGGGAGCCAGCGGCCACCACCAGTGCCGAGATGATCGCGAGCGTGAGCGGGATCTTCACGCGTACGGTGGACCCTTCACCCGCACGCGACTGCAACTCCACGGTCCCGCCGATCCGCTCGATGTTGCTGCGCACCACGTCCATCCCCACGCCCCGTCCGCTGACGCTCGTGACCTGGCTCGCCGTGGAGAACCCGGGCTCGAAGATGAAGCGCAGGACGTGTGCGTCGGACAGGCTCGCCGCCGCCTCCGCCTTTACGAGCCCGCGTTCGATCGCCTTCTGACGCACGCGCTCGATGTTGATGCCGGCGCCATCGTCCCCGATCTCGAGGATGACATGCCCGCCTTCATGGTAGGCGTTCAGGCGAATCGTTCCCGCCGCCGGCTTCCCGGCGGCAACGCGATCGGCGGCATGCTCGATACCGTGATCGGCAGAATTGCGCACCATGTGTGTCAGGGGATCCTGGATCGCCTGGAGGACCTGGCGATCGAGATCCGTCTCTGCGCCGTGCAGTTCGAGGTTGATCTGCTTCCCGCTGGCCGTCGACAAGTCGCGCACGAGGCGCGGCATCTTCGACCACGCCGCGCCGATCGGCTGCATGCGCGTCTTCATGACGGCTTCCTGCAGGTCCGTGGTCACACGGTTCAGGTGCTGCACGGGCTTCTCGAAGACGGAGTCTTCCGTGCCGGTCGCGAGCTGGATCAACTGGTTGCGGCCGAGGACGAGCTCCCCGACGAGGTTCATCAGCTTGTCGAGCAGGACGACGTTCACGCGAAGCGAGGACTCGCTCGCGCTTTGCCTTCCTTCCCCGGACGTACCCTCGGTGCTCTCGGCGGCCGTCGCCATGGCAGCCGGCGCAGCTGCGGTGGTCGCAACGGGGGCCCTCACAGCAGTCTGGGTCGTGGGCACGGCGATCGGGGATGGGTCCGGCGCGGCGCCGCTTTCGAGCCATCGCTCGAGCCGCGCGATCACGGCGCTGTCGTCGCCGGCAGGCTCCTGCTCCGAGGCCTCGAGGACCGCGAGGATGGCCTTGATCGCGTCGACACCGGCGAGGACGTCATCCACCACGGGACGCGTCGCGTCGAGCGTTCGCTCACGGACGAGCATCAGGACACTTTCCGTCACGTGGGCCACGCGCTCGAGCCGGGTCAGGTCCAGGAAGCCGCACGTGCCCTTGATCGTGTGGATCGCGCGGAAGATGCGGTTGATCAGCTCGGCCGAGTGTGGGTTGCGCTCGAGCTCGACAATGTCGAGGTCGAGTTGCGCCAGGCCCTCGGCGCTCTCGGTGAGGAAGTCTCGAAGTACGTCATCCATGGGGCGCAACTGTTCCGGCGGAGGCACGAGGGACCTGCATTGTCGCCGGAAGCATCGACCATTTTCATCATTCCTTTAGGGCGGATTCCCTGAGGGCTGCACTTTTCTGTTAGCGTCACCGCGGATGGCGCGGCGCGCCGGCTCCCGGCGGCGCGTCGGATTCACATCGCGGGGGTTCCCCGACACAAACTCAGGGAATGCCTGACGACCATTGGCTGCAAGCGGCAAGGTGAACCCGACAGGCGGCCAGGGGTCGTCGGTCATGACTGCGCACACGCGCCGCGGCGGGACGGCGATCCGGGCGGCAACCGGCATCGCCCTCAGCCTGCTTCGCCTCCTGACACTTCACGCGATCCTGCTGTGTTCGCCCGCACTACGAGCGAGCGCAGCAGGGCGGGAATGAAGCCGCCGAAGGCGCCGTTGCTCATCACGAGGATCAGGTCGTTCGCGCGCGCGCCCTCGGCCACGAGCGCGACCAGGGCGTCCACCTCCGCCAGCCCCGTCGCCGGAATGCCGCGCGACGCGATGCCTCGTACGATTGCTGCCACGTCGAGCTGCTGGTCGAGCGGCACCTGGTCGTGTGGTTCCGGCAACCGGATGGACGCCACATGCGCCTCGTCGAACGCGCTCGCGTATTCGCGCTGATGGATGTTGCGTCGCGACGTGTTGGAGCGTGGCTCGAACACGGCCCAGAGGCGGCGCGTGGGGTAGCGCTGACGCATGGCGAGGATGGTCTCGCGCACCGCCGTCGGATGGTGCGCAAAGTCGTCGACGACGAGCACCCCGTCGATCTCACCCCGGGGCTCCTGCCGCCGCTTCACGCCACGGAAGGTCGCGAAGCCCTGCGCGACCTCCCCCGGAGACAGGCCTAACGAGCGCGCCGCCGCGTACACGCCCGTCGCATTCTCCAGGTTGTGGAAGCCGGACATCGGGAGGAGCACGTCCACCGATTCCCCGGGTCCATCGATGCGGAAGCGCGCCCCCGCGTCGCTGAATTGGGCGTCGTGACCCCGATAGTCGGCCCCGCGGTCCCATGCGTACGTCGCGACGCGTGCCGTGGTGCTGCGTCGCGCGATCTCGACCGCGCGTGGGTACGACGCACTCACACCGAGCCATCCGTCGGCGGGGAGCGTGCCACCGAACCGCTCGAACGACGACTCGTAGTGCGCCAAGTCCCGGTAGATGTCGGCATGGTCGAACTCCACGCTCGTGAGCAACGCCGTGCGAGCGCGGTAGTGCAGGAACTTGGGTCCCTTGTCCCAGTAGGCCGTATCGTACTCGTCCCCCTCCACCACCACGTGCTCCCCCGTTCCCAGCCGGTAGTTGCCGCCGTAGTTGAGCGTCACGCCGCCGACCAGGAATGTCGGGTCGCGCCCCGATTCAGCGAGCACATGCCCCATGAGCGCCGAGGTGGTCGTCTTCCCGTGCGTGCCGGCGATGACGACGCTGTGCTTGCCCGCAGCGATGAGCGCACCGAAGGCGGCGGGGAATGACATCTGCTGCAATCCGCGCTCGCGCACCGCCGTCGCCTCGGGGTTCACACGCCGGATGACGTTCCCGATGATGACGAGCTCGGGCCGCGCCCGCTCGAGGTTCTCCGCGGCATACGGCGTGAACACCTCGATCCCCCACTCGCGCAGCATGTCGCTCATCGGGGGATACACGTTCTCGTCGCTGCCGGTCACGTGAGGCCCGGCGGCCTTGAGCATGCCCGCGAACGCTCCCATCCCAGTGCCGGCAACGCCAACGAGATGGACGCGGAGTGCTTTCCCCGACGGCACCACGATGTCGTCGAGAAAGGAAACGTCGGAAAGCGGCGAGGTCACGCCGCGCTCAGCCCCAGAACAGGTATGCGACAAAGATCGCCGCGATGATTCCCACCAGGTCTGCCGCGAGCCCGCACGCCACGGCATGGCGCGTCTTCCGGATGCCAACGGAGCCGAAGTAAAGCGCGAGAATGTAGAACGTCGTGTCGCTGGTGCCCTGGAACGTGCTGGCGAGTCGACCGACAAACGAGTCTGGACCGTGCACCTTCATCGCATCGATCATCATGCCCCGCGCGCCGCTGCCGCTCAGTGGCTTCATGAGCGCCGTCGGCAGGGCGGGCACGAAGCTCGTGTCGAGCCCCATCGCCGCGAACAG
>JACMLI010000098.1 GCA_014379705.1 Gemmatimonadaceae bacterium | reverse complement strand
GGCGCGGTGCCGGCGCGGATCGTCCGCGCGGCGATCCACATCGCGTGGGCGACGATCGCGGCGAGGATGAGCACGAGCAGCCAGATGAACGCTCGGTAGCCCGCCGGGTTCGTGTCGCGCAGCACCGCGAGCCACTCGAGGAAGGCGTGCCAGGCACGCGCCACCGGCGCCCAGGGATCGTGGGGTGCGCGCACCTGGTACGCCGGCGACTGCAGGACGGAATCGATGATCGCCCGGAGCGAGTCGGCCGCCAGCTCGCGGCCCTGGCCGAGCCGCATCAGGCCACGCCTAGCGCCGTGGAGAGCATCTCGAGGTCGTACGCTTCCTTGCGCACGCGGAAGTCGTAGTAGAGCAGCGTCGTGAGGACGAACAGGAAGGGATAGGCGAGCACCTGCAGCACCGCCTGCACCACCAGGAAGATGATGACGCCGGACGTCACGGAACCCGTTGCCGATGCGGCCGCGACGCTGAAGGCACCGAGGGCGATGCCCGGAAGCAGGATCAGCATGAAGGCGACGACGAACGCCATGAACACCTTGCCGCGGTGCCCCTTGGTCAGGAAGAACGATCGGGACATCCCCGCGGTGGCCGTGGGCTGGTTCTCGAGCACGATGGCGGGGGCAGTGACCGCGAGTCCGCAGATGATGATGATGCCGGGGATGATGAACAGGAGAAGGCCCAGTCCGTACAGAAGCCCGGACGCGAGGGCGGCAAGGATGAGCCGACCAAGGAAGGGCTGCGCCCGGCTGAACGCCTCATTGGGCGTGATGCTGCCGCCGAGATACGTCTCCGCCACGATGAACGTGGACGTGGCGATGCCGAGCTGGCCGAGGGCGATGGAGGCGAGCACCGAGACAAACCACGCAATCGGGTGCTCGAGCATTCCGCCGCTCGCCTCGACATAGAGCCCGAGCGCCAGTGGGATCGTCTGGGTAGCCAGGGCGACGAAGATCAGGGGCACGAACTGCCGACGATACAGGCCGAACGACGCGTCCAGCAAATCCCCGAGCGACATCGGCCTCAGCGTCATGTCCCGTTGCATCTCTCCCCCCGTGGTGTTTGCATGGAAGGCACAATACTCACCGGCCCGACTCGCACGGGGAAGGGCGCCGGACCCGACGGCTCAACGAATCGCCTGCGTGGACTACCGCCAGCACCTCGAGGTCGAGACCCCGGAGCACGTGCTCCTGGACTATGAGATCGCCGGCCTGGGGAGTCGCGCACTCGCCGCGATGATCGACACGGCGATCCTCGTGGCGACGGTCATTGCCACGGGCCTGCTCGGCATGTGGCTGACGGCGAGGTTCGAATCGCCACTGATCCTGGCGGTCATCGGGCTCCTCGATTTCGCATTCATCTGGGGGTATTTCACGCTCTTCGAGGGCCTGCGTGAGGGACAGACGCCGGGCAAGCGATGGCTCGGCATCCGCGTCATCCAGGAAACCGGGCACGGGATCACGCTGCGCGAGGCCGCAATTCGCAACCTGCTCCGCGTGGCCGACTTCCTTCCGCCACCCTACCTGATCGGCACCCTGGCGGTCGCGATCCACCCCCGCGGCAAGCGCCTTGGCGACCTGGCCGCCGGCACGGTCGTCGTGCGTGACAACCCCGTGGAAGCAGGCGTGCGCGTCGTCGCCCCCGACGAGGCGCCGGACGTCATCGGCGCTCCCCTGCTCACCGACCAGGAGTTCCAGGTGCTCCGGCAGTTCGCCGCGCGCGCGCCGCAACTGGACCTGGGTGTCCGCAGCCGCCTCACGGCGAATCTCGTGGCACGATTCGCCGATCGCGTGCCGGCCCGGCACCTCGACGACGCGTCCTTCCTCGACGATCTCCTCAAGGGGGAGACGGCGCGTCGTCGCGGACGCTTTGCCGTGCGGAGTGCCATGTCTCCGGGCGCGTCGAAGGGGATGTCGACTCCCGCCACGGGGACGGTGGAGCGCCTCGTGGCCCACAAGGACCAGCGCTGGCGCGAGTATGAACGGCTCGCCGCGCGCGCCACGCAACACGGGCTTAACTCGTTAGGGAGCGCCGAGCTCCCCGATTTCGCGGCGCGATACCGCGAGGTGGCGTCGGACCTTGCGCGCGTGCGCACGTACCGCGCCGATCCACTCGTGCGATCGCGCCTCGAGCGTGCCGTGGCCGCCGGCCACAACCTGCTGTATCGCGGCCAGCGTCGATCACTGCGCGACCTCTGGCGCTTCACGTTGCGCGGGGCGCCCGCCGCCGTGTCGGAAGCAGCGCCCTATGTGCTCGTGTCGTTCCTCGCCTTCGCCGTTCCCGCCGTCGCCGGCTACGCCGCTCTCCGCGCCACGCCATCGCTCGCCGAGGACACGCTCCCCGGCGTGATGCTCGACCGCGCAGCCAACGCCCGTGCGGAGAAGCGGGCCGGCCGCGGCTACGCATCGGCAACCGCGGACGCACGGCCGTTCGTGGCGTCGAGCATCATCGCCAACAACGTGCAGGTCGCGTTCGTGTGCTTCGCGGGCGGCATCTTCCTCGCCGCCGGCTCGATCGTGGCGCTCGCGTTCAATGGACTGCAGATCGGCGCCATCTCCGGGCACTACCAGAACGTGGGCCTGCTCGGCTACTTGTGGACCTTCGTGGCCGGACATGGCGTGCTCGAACTGTTCGCGATCTGGTGCGCGGGTGCGGCGGGACTGCTCATCGGCACTGCGCTCGTACGACCAGGTGAATATTCACGAGCCGACGCACTCGTGATCCGCGGGCGCCTCGCTCTCAGGCTCGTCGCGGTGGCCACCATCCTGCTGCTCGTCGCCGGCGTGATCGAGGGGTTCCTCTCCACCTCGTCCGCCCCCGTGCAGGTGAAGGTCGGCGTGAGCCTCGTGAGCGCGTTGCTGCTCGCGGCGTGGCTCTACGTGGGGGCACGCGGTGCCCCAACGTCCGAAGTGCGTGACCAATAAAGGCCACGCACTTCGGTGGTGACGAGCGAGCCGTCTGAGTGAACAGTTGGCTCCGACGCAGTTCCCTGCTTTTCGCGAACCGCATGGATTGCCGGTGAGCACTACGCTCGGGCTTTCCCGGGTCGGCCGCGTCACCGATTGGCAACGCACACTCTCTCTGTGCGGCTGAAGGTACCGAGCCCCCTCCCTGGCCACATCTCGCACGAGGGCAAAATTTCGTTCAACCCTGCGGGATAGGTCTCAGCCGTTTCCCGAGGGAAGCCGATAGAGTCCGGCGTCGGGATCGGTGCGACCCGCGATCCATCCTCGAACCACTTCAGCGGCGGTCACCGAGTGCGTAATGCCGTTCCCACCGAAGCCCGCCACCAGGTACGCTCCCGGAATGCCCGGCACGCGGTCGACCAATGGAAGGCCAGTGGGAGATTCCCCGAACGCGCCGGCCCATGTGTGCGAGAGCTCGCACTCCAACGTGGGCAGGAGGGCGCCGATCTTGTCCATGAGCCTCGCCGCCTTCGCGTCGAGCAAACGCGCGTCGGTGTGCATGGTGCTCGATGCCACGTCTTCACCGCCCGCGATGATGCGTCCGTCGACGGTCGTGCGCAGATAGAGGTAAGGATCCGAAGCCTCCCACACCGTCGTGGTCGAGAGCCAGCCGGGCATCGCGTGCACCTTGCGCGTGGCCACGGCCCACGTGGACTTGACGCGATGGTGCGGGAGTTCGAGTCCCTCCACGAGTTCATAGCCCGTGCAGAACACCACCGAGCGCGCATCGACGATCCAACCGTCCGCCGTCTCGACCTGTACGCGTCGCCTTGACGAGCGCACGTGCCGCACGTCGGCCGGAGAACACACGCGGGCGCCCCTGGCGATCGCTCGACGGAGCAATCCCGCCGCGAGTTGCACCGGGTTCACGACCGCGCACCCTTCACTTTCGATGGCGCCAGTGCGCTCGATCGCATAGTCGTGCCAGAGCGCTTTCGCGTCGAGAAACCGTCCGCCGATCCCTGCCCGCTTTCGAGCCTCGACCTCTGCGGTGAGTGCTCGATGTCCATGCTCGTCGCCCGCGAGATAGAGGCTTCGACGAGGTTCGAAGCCACACCTGAGATGAAGGGCGCGCACGATCTCGGCCACGCGCTCGACCGAACGTAGCGAGCGACCATAGGCGCGCCTCGCGCGCGCGCTGCCAAGGCGACGCGCCAACAGGTGCAAGGGCACATCGAGCTCGAACTCCAGCAAGGCTGAACTTGCCAGCGTGCTGCCATGCACGGGCTCGCGCCGATCGAGGATGAGGACGTCGCAACCGAGTTGCGTGAGCTCATTGGCCATCAGCGCGCCGCTGATGCCGGCCCCGACGACCACCACGTCCGCCCTGATGTGGCCCGTGAGCGAGCCGAAGGGGACTCCGCCTCCCCACACTTTCGACCAGAGCGACGTCCCGCTGCGCAGGGCTCGGTGCTGCGTCCGCCCCGTTGGTTCAGCTCCCTTACGTTTTGCCTGGCTTGCCCGGGTGGCCTTCGCGCGGCCAGAATGTGCGCTGGCCGCGCTCCGGCCGGAGCTCACGCGGACTTGCGCTTGCGGGCGCGTGGGCTTCGTCTGGCCGCCGGCTTCTCGTCGGACTCGCCGTCCTTCGCGCCCTTGTCGCCCGACTTGGCAAGGCTCGCCTTCAACGCCTCCATCAGGTCGATGATCTTGCCCCCGGCTTCATGCGCCGGCTCGGCGGTGATCTCATGGCCTTCCACCTTGCGATTGATCGCCTCGAGCACGCGATCGCGCACCGTGTCATGGTAGCGCTCGGGAGAAAAGCCGTCGCTTGCCGCTTGTTCGATCAGCTGCTTGGCCAGGGCAAGCTCGGTCTTCTTGACCTCGCTGTCGCCGACGGGGATCTCCGTCGGGGCGCGCAGTTCGTCAGCGTAGTGCAACTGCTCCATCACGAGCACCCCATCGCGCGGCCTCAGTAGCACAAGGTGCTGCTGGCCGCGGGCGGCGTATTGCCCCAATCCGGCGCGCCCCGTTTCCTCGAGGGCCGTCGCCAGCAGCTTGTAGGCGCGATCCCCACCCTTGTCCGGGCCGAGGTAGTAGACCTTGTCGAGATATTCGCGGTCGACTTCGCTGAGCATCACGAACTCGAGAATCTCGATCATCCCCGTGGCTTTCTCGTCGAGCGCCTTGAGTTCCTCGGCCGAGAAGATCACGTACTGGTCCTTGGCGAACTCGTAGCCCTTCACCATCTCCTTCCGCTCGACAACCTCCTGCGTACCGGCGTCCACATACTGCTGCTTGACGCGACTCCCGGTCTTCTTCGCAAGGTAGTGAAAGGAGATCTCCTCTCGAGGTTCAGAGGAGGAGTAGAGACTCACGGGCACGGAGACGAGGCCGAACGCGATAGTCGCCTTGCCGATTGATCGTGGAGGCATGCCCATACCCTAACATCAGGACGGCACCCGCTCCACGCCCCTCTGGTGGCGACCATTTCTCAGCCGTTTGGGAGAGGATTTGACTGCCCGCCCCCCCGTTACCCCATCCGATGCCGGCGCCAACGCCGGCGGCTTTGCTGCCCTCTGCCATCTTCACCGCCACCGTCTGCCGTGACGAGACATGCCCATGCGGCAACCGCGGACTATTACCTCAGTGGGAAGCAGAATCGATGCCTGCGGCGAATGGCAGTGACCGCATGACGCTCCTATCATGCTCTCGTCGCCGTTCAGGGTCCTGAACGTCGTGTCCGCTCTTGTCTCAGGGAGGCAACCATGCTCGGCACCCTTGCAATCATCCTGCTGGTCCTGTGGGCACTCGGGATGGTCTCGTCGTATACGATCGGCGGGTTCATTCACGTGCTCCTCGTCATCGCGGTGGTCATGTTCCTCATCCGCGTGATCCAGGGAAGACGCCCTGTTGCTTAGTGGCGGTGCACGCAACTGCGTGTCGGCGGGCGGCCCCCACGGGCCGCCCGTTTTCTTCTCCCGATGCCTGACGCTGCGGGATAGCCCGGTGGGAGCGGGTGGACATCCCTCGCAGTCCACGGTTGGAGGGGCACCCTGCGATCAATTGTTGCGGGCCTCGGGAAATGGTACCGTCGCATCGCAGCAGATCGGCGAGCGAACAGCGCGCCGAGATGCATCACCTCGTTCCGGAGTAGTACTCATGAGTGATGAATTGAATGATGTCGACGCCGCTACCGGCTTCGCCGATGGCCGAACCGACCTGGACGATGCAGCCCGCGTCGCGTGGGGCAAGACCAAGGCGAGGTTCACCGAGCGTGCCGCGGACGCTCTCGATACCACCGGTCAGTACCTGCGCGAGTGGGAAGACCGCGACTTGCTGTCGGACGTTGGTGAGCTCGCCAAGCGTCACCCGGGCAAGTCCCTGCTCGCGGCCGCCGCGATCGGCTTCTTCGTCGGTCGCTCGATCACCAGGGAGTGAAGCAAGTACACGGCGGCGAAATCGGCCTCGCAACACGGCCGGTCGCAGAACTCCTGGGCGATGCCGCGGAGCACGCCCAGGGGGTGATGCGCGCAGAGGCGCAGCTGATCGTCTCCCAGGTCAAGGACGGGATCGATGGCGCGATGCCCAAGGTCGCCCTGACGGCGTCGGCGTTCCTCCTCGCCACCGTTTCGCTCATCCTGCTGCTCGTTGCCAGCGTGCTCTTCCTCTCGACGCTGATGGCGGCGTGGGCGGCGACACTCATCGTCGGGGCCGTCGCAGGCGTTGCCGCACTCGTGGTGCTCAGCGTCTCGAAGCGCTGACGGCCCCGCGTCCCAGGCACACCACCAACTTCCCTATCCATGAACTCCAGGACGCGAGAGCTCAAGCTGCGGCTTGATGAAGAGAAGGAGCAGCTGCGCACGACGCTCCACGCCATCGGCGAGAAGGCCAGTGCGGCAGTCGATTGGCGGGCACGCTTCAACGACAACCCCATGGGCATGTTGGGCGCCGCGGTCGTGGCAGGGGCGCTCGTCGGTGCCATTACGGCCGGACGCAGCAGTGCTCGACGTGAGGAACTCGATGATGACGATGACGATTTCGATGACGAGCCCGTGCGTCGGCCAGCATTTCGTCGACGCCAGTCGGGAGCGTGGTCACATGTTCGAAGCACCCTCGGATCCCTCGCCGCCCAGCAAGCCGTGATCTTCGCCGAGCGCCTCGCAGCCAGCCTGGTTGCGGGCGCGGCGGGGCGGTCGAAGCGCAGCCGATCGAACGGAGACGAGGACCACTAGCCCCGGCCATCGAAGGCGAAAACGGAAACGGTGCGGACCTCACTGAGCGTCCGCACCGCTTTTTTTCACAAGTTCACTCGTGCGCTCGTCTCTTCCCTCTCACACCTGACGACGACGCGCCGGCTCGTCTTCGGTCCCCCGGTCACCACCGGTATCGGGCTCCTCGTAGCCAGGCGCCTGGCGCTCGCCACCACCGTACTGGCTCTCTTCCTCGTTCGGATCCTGCCCTGGGGAGCGAGAAGGGCGCTGACCCGGATCGTCGGTCATGGGATCGCGGGTCGGGCGCTTGTCGTTGGGATTCGTCATCGGAGTGCTCCGGATGGGTTGAAGACTCGCGTGGAAGGTTTCGAAACGTCCCTGCCACACGTTGCGTGAGCAATCTCGGGTTGGCGCCGGCAATCCGATATTTGCCATCGGGGCGATCTTCGGCCCCCTGCGCGCGTCGCGGTGCGCGCGCTACCCGCGGGAGAGAGCGGTGCGCCTCAGGCGTCTAGTGCCGGCGAGGGATCACCGAAATCCCCCCCGTGCGCTCGAGCACGGCATAGCGCACGTCGGCGAAGTGCGCGAGCCCGTGCTGGTGGCGTGCCGCCTCCATGATGTCATCGATGTTCACTCGGGAGCGTTCGAGCGCGTCCGTGATCGGCATGCCGTCCCGGACGAGCACCGTGGGCACGTCATCGAGCCAGCGATCGAGCCCGGGGACCTTGTCCTTGAGGAATCCGAGGAGCACGTCCACGCCCACGAGCGTGAAGACCGCGAGCGCCGCGTTGGTCAGCGTGTAGTCCTCCCCGACCAGCGCGGGCTGCACCGCTTCCGAGAGGATGAGGAGGATGACGAGATCGAACGTCGTCATCTCGCCCAGCGTGCGCTTGCCCCCGAGCCGCAGCACCAGGAGGACGAGCAGGTAGACGATCGCCGTGCGGAGTACGGTGGAGCCGACGCCGGATCCGGGTGCCTGCCACAGCCAGCCGCCGATCAGCAGCGCGGGAACCAGCACCACCCAAGCGCCGCGGCGCACGCGCGCCAGCCGACGATCGAACGCTGCGTCTTCGCCGATCGACAACCCCTCTTCGCGCGGTTCGGCGCTCATGCGTACCCCGAAGATCGAGCGGCGGGAAAGCAATGCGGCACGGACCGGGACGTGATGTCCCTGTCCGTGCCGCACCTGAGGTCAGCTACTGCGTCGGCGCGTCTTCGAACCAGAAGGCGTCGAGCTTGCCACTCTTGCCCGGGGCCAGGACGATCGTGTACGACTTGCCCGCCTGCAGGTCGGCCTTCGCGATCGTCGCGAGAAGGCGCTTGCCGTCTTCGGCGCGGAACTCGAGCGTGCCGGCCCACGGATCAATGGCCTTGAAGCCCGCCTCGGAGCCCACGTTCACGCCGCTGAACAGGTCGTCGTCGTTGACGCCCTTGCGACGCACGTCGATCTCGTCGAACCCTTCCGCCGCATTGATCACACGCACCTGCGCCTTCGTGGCGTCATTGGCGAGGTCGTCGCGAATGACGCGGGTCTTGAGGCCCGCGGCATCGTTCTCTCGCATCACGACGATCGTGTAGCGATGCCCATCGGTCAGCATCTCGCGATTGGTCTCGATCGGCGCGTAGGTGGCGTCGGAGGCCCGGCTCACCTGGAAGGTGACCCAGTTGCGGTCGATCGAATGGTACGGCGTGACGCCCTTGTACTCGACCGACGGCAAGGCGTGGGTCTCGTCGGCGCGGATCGTGAGGCTCTTCGTCTCCGGCACCGCGTTCACCACGCGCACGAGGGCCTCGCCCCGCTTGTCCGCCGAGTCGCCGGACATGGAGGTCGAGGCTTCGCCCCCGGAGGTCCTCGTGGTGACCTCCTGCTCGGTCTGCGCATCGCGACTACACGCCGAAAGCAACACGAACCCGGCGAGGAGGGATGCCGTTGAGATCTTCGATATCATGGGTGTGCTCCGAAAGTGGATGGGGTCACTCCCACGGGAAGCGTCTGGACGCCGCCGAGGGAGATGTTGCGCCAGAGCCAGGAATCGACCTGCACCTGGATGACCTGTGCGTCCTGCCGCGTGCGGCGCTGCAACATCCCGACGAGCTGGAGGCGCAGTCCGAGGACCTGTTCGATGTCATCCCGCAGGTGCCGCGCACGCGCGACGCGAAATCGACCCTGCACCTCCCGCCATGCACCGATCAGGACGTGTTGCCATGGCCAGAGGCGCGTGGGTTCTGCGGTCATGGTATCGATCCTGAGGCTGTACATGGCGCGGACGAGGACAAGAGTTGCGGGCCCTGCTGGAGAGTCCACGATGCGCGTTACACCCCCGTCATCGCCATTTCCCGGCAGTAGCGACTTTACCTGTCCGCTGCGGAGGGGGTCGAATGCCCCCATCGCCCTACCCACACGTACCCGAAAGGGAGAGCCCGGCTCAGTCGTCGAGCGTTTCGGGGGCACTCGGGGGTGGCTTGCGCCTCCTCGAGGGAGATGGCGCGGGCGGGAAGCCGTCATCGCGCTCGGCGGTGCGCTTCACTTCACGGTCGCCACGCCTGCCTGCCGAGGCCTCCACGCCGTCCCCGTCGCGCTTGATCCGCAGCATGTTCTGCACGTCGGTGACGCCGAACACACCATGGGCGATGTGCTCGGCACGTTGCCTGGCGAACTTGTCCGCCACGGTGCCCGTGAGCGTGACTTCCCCCTCTGCGACGCGAACGTCGATGTCTCCAGCGTCGATGCCGGCATCACCGTCCAGCGCGACGGTGACGTCCTGGCAGATGCGATCATCGGGCCGCCGCCAGCCTTTGGAGCCATCGCGTTCGTTCTCTCCCTTGAACGTCATGACGAGCCTCCTCGACTGGCGGTGGGGACACGCGGTGGTAGTGATCAGCTCGGACGCGATCCCGCAAAGGCCACGTCGTCGGCGGAGGGGACGTCCTCTCCCTTCCAGACCGACTCGATGTTCTTCGCGATCGTGGGAAGCACATTGGCGCTCGCCGGCAAGCCTTCCTCCTGCAGAAAGCGGATCACGACTGCGGGAATGATGTTGTGCAGCGTCATCACGTTCCTGGCGTGGTTCTGGAGGTGACGATGCGCCACGTCGGCCACTTCGGCGTCGCCGAGGGAGAGCGCCGTGGTGTGCAGCATCACGTAGCCGATGCAGGCCATCGACACGGCGGTGTAGTCGTCACGCAGGTTCTTGGGGAGCTTCTCGGTGCGGACGAAATCGATGGCGGCCGCGCCGGCGCCCAGCACTGCCGTCGCCGCTTTCTTGAGGTTCTCGGCGATGCCCTGCCCTGCCTCCTTGCGACGGTCGGCGAGCGCGTCGAGGGTGGCGATGTGTCGCTGGATCGTGCCGTGCACCTCGCGGAGTGCCTCAGTGGTGACGGGATCGTTCTCGATATCGGCGAGTTGCCCGGCGAGCGCCTTCTCGAGGTGTTCCTCGAGCGCACTCATGTCGGTGACATAGCTGGCGATCGCCGCCGTGGACGTGGTCGACAATGGGTCCTCCTTGGAGGGAAATGTTGCGAAGATGGCTGCACGCCGAACCTAGGCTGTGCGCCACCTTCGTTCCATTTGTCGCCGGGAGGGCACGTCGGTATTCCCGTCGGGGCAATTCGCGTTGCCACCTGTGCATGTCCGCGTCAGGTGGCGTCCGGCACGAGGTACTCCACGCGTTGGAGGGGCGTCTCGGCGGGCCCACCGATCACCGCCCCATCGGGGGCGAAACGCGAGCCGTGGCAGGGGCAGTCCCAGGTCTGCTCGCCCACGTTCCAGCGCACGACGCAGCCCATGTGCGTGCACTCCGCTTCGAGCACGATCAACTCACCATTGTCGGTGCGCGAACACGCCACGCGTCGTCCCTCCACCACGATCACCTTGCCCTGCCCCGGCTCGATGCTCTCGGGCAGTGTCTTGCGATCCGTCCGCAGGCGATCGGCGATGTAGTGCAGCGGGTAGTCGATGCCCTCGCGCACCGACGACACCACTCCCGCGACGTCCTGGCGGCTCGGGTTGAAGATCTTCTTCCAGGGATTGGCGAGGTTGAGCGCCGCGTCGTGGGCCATCATGCCGCTCACCGTCCCGAACGTGAGCCCGTTGCCCGCGAAGCCCGTGCCGACGAACTGGCGCGCCGCTGTTTCCCCGATGTAGGGCAGTCCATCGTTGCTCTCGATCACCTGCCCCGACCAGCGCCGGTCGACTTGGGCTTCGGGGAGGATCGTCGTGAGCGTTGCCTGCAGCCGGTCGTAGCACGCTTCCGTGTTCTCGACCTTGCCGGTCTTGTGGTCCTCCCCGCCGAAGATGGCGTACGCACCGGTCGCGTCTTCATGCACGCGCAGGTAGTAGTACGGGTCCGACGTGTCGTTGTAGAGTCCGGGCGCCACCAGGCCACTCGGCAAGCGCGCCCCCAGCACATATGTCGAATGCGGAAAGAGCTTCGTCTGGAAGAGCGTCGCCCGCACGGTGCCCGCCACTCCGGCGAGTGGCACGTGGGTAGCGATCACGAGATAGTCGCACTGCACCGACGTGCCGCCGACCGTCAGCGTCAGGGGCTCGTCGCTGATCTCGGTGACTTCCGCGTGCTCGCAGACGCAGGACCCGTCGCCATGGACAAGGCGCGCGAGGCCGGCCAGGTACTTCCTCGGGTGGATGATGGCCTGGTCCGCATACGACACCGCGGGCCTCCCACGGATGGGCCCCAAGGCGTGGAACGCCGCCGTAAAGCCGAGGGAACGCGCGAGGGCGGCCTCGGCGGCGAGCGCCGTGCTGCCCTCCTCTTCTTCTTCCATGACCGGGTTGCAGACGAAGCCCGGGACGCGATGGAAGTCGCAATCGATCCGGTGCTCGGTCACGATCCCCTCGATCAGGTTGATCGCCACGGCGCCCGCCTCCCACGCCAGGCGCGCGGTGTCTTCGTCGAAGCGCTTGATGAGTGTGCCCAGGCGGGTATCGGTGACATAGGTCAGGTGTGCCGACGTGTGGCCCGTCTCTCCCGATCCCACCGTGTCCTTCTCGAACACGGCCACCCGCTTGCCCGAGAGCTTGAGGAGCGCCGCAGCCGTGAGGCCCGTGATGCCTGCCCCGATGATGGCGACGTCGACGTGATCCGGCGGGGCGGCCGCCGGAATGGGGGGCATCGCGTGGGCCTGCCAGAGGGGTTCGTGGATCATGTGGGACCCGGAAAGGAGATCATCTTCACTTCATGAGGCGGGTGCCGGCTCGCGCTTCACCGCCCCTTCACTTGGTGCCGCTTCCCCTCGGGCATCGCTCGCGAACACACGCGTGAGTTCGGCGCCTAACAACACGATCTGCGTGGAGTAGTAGACCCACACGAGGATGATCGCGATGGTCCCGGCGGCGCCGAATGGCGAGGCGAGGGCGCTGTTGCCCAGGTACAGCCCGATCAGTCGTTGCCCGATCGCAAAGAGCACGGCGGTCACGATCGACCCGATCGCCACGTCCCTCCACCCCAGGCGGACGTCCGGGAGGACACGGTACAGGACGGCGAACAGCAGGGCCGACACCACCAGGTTGACCACCTGGTTCACGACGAGGACGAGGAACGGGAACCCCGTCGTGAGGCTGCCAAGGAGGTTCACGGCCGCATGCACTGCCGCGTTGACCGCGAGCGACACCATCAACAGGAAACCGATCGACACGACGACGCCGAGCGATCGCAATCGCCGTACGACGAGAGACTTCACGTCGAAGGTGCTCGTGGTCTTTGCCTTCACTTCCCAGACCTTGTTGAGCGCGGCCTGCAGCTCGAGGAACGCCCCCGTGCCAGCGAATACCAGGCCCACGAGGCCGAGGACCGTCGCCCCAATGCCCTCACGCGGCTCGCTCGCCTTCTGCAGGATCGACTGCACGGCTTCGGCGCCTTCTCTCCCGATCAGGCCCGAGATCTGCGCCACGATCTCACCGCGGACCGCCTCCTCGCCGAAGGCAAGGCCGGCAATACCGATGACGAGCACGAGGACCGGCGCGATGGCAAAGAGCGTGTAGTACGCGATCGCCGCGCCGTGTCGCGGGGCGCTGTCTTCGAACCACGCGACGAGTGCCTGCCAGCACAACGAGAAGAAGTGGCGCACGGTCATGCGACCCCACCGTCGCTTCACGGGGGCCTTGGGCGCGGACTCGTCACGCGCTTCGTATCGATCGGAAATCGCAGCCATGCTCGTGCACACTACACGCGATTCCCTTCCTCGTGCCTGCCCCTCCGGTGCTATCTCTTGCGAGGATGTTGACGCCCCGCCTCGCGAGGCGTCAGCAGTGGCTACTCAAGCCCGAGGTGGAGGCCGCGCGGTTCCCCGTCGCGTGTGGTACCACGAGCGCGGGGCGATTCGTGACCGAGCACCTGGTCTGCGAGTTCGTCCGCCGAGTGCGCCTCCCCGCCAAAGCCCATTTCCGCCTCGTCACTTTTCGCTCTCCGGTCTCCGGAGTCCGTCGTCTCGTACTCCTCGGGGGATGCCGACATCGCGATCTCGTCGACCGCGTCGGCCGGCAAGTCATCGCGAACGCGGCTCACCTCGATGTCATCGAGCGCGTCGAGGCGCAGTCGTTCGTCCTGGCGATGGCGGACGCGCGTGTCCATCGCGTCGCCAATCGTGCCCTGGTCGCTTCTGGTGTCCTCGCTGAATGATTCGCGCGCGTCACCGGTGGCGTCCTCACGTGGCTTGTCGGCCTGTTTCGGCGTGGGAGCCGGTTTTTGCGTGTCCGCGGACTCACGTGCCCCTTCCTTGCGCCATTTCTTCATTTCGATACCTCCGATCATTGCGGTACATCGCAGGAGTTCCGAGGTTCCGTATGGGACTGGCGAACGCAACAAGGCCCGGCGGACGCCTTCATGGCAACGCACCGGGCCTCGTTATGCAGTCCGCCGCGTGGGGGACCGCAGGGTCGCTCCTACCGGATGCCCGCGCCTGCGGCCGGCACCGGGTTGCCCCATGGGAGTGCGGGCAGCTTGCGCTGGCGCGGCCACTCTTCGTCGAGGCTGTTCGCGTCGTACAGGCGACCGTTCACCATCACCTTGCTGATGGAGTTCGTGTTCCTGATGTCAGCGAGCGGATCACGATCGAGCACGAGTAGGTCGGCCATCTTTCCGACTTCGAGTGAGCCGACATCCTTGTCCATGCCGATGGCTTCGGCGCCCGTGATCGTCGCGACGCGCAGCGCGTCATGCGTCGAGAGGCCGCCGCTCTGCAGCATCCAGATCTCCCAATGCATGCCGAGGCCCTGCAACTGGCCGTGCGAGCCCGCGCCAATGCGACCACCGGCCTTCACCGTCTTCGCGACGTCCTCGGCGTGCTGCCAGAACGCGTACTCCTCCTTGAGGAACCAGCCACCAGGGCCCGGACTGCCACCTGCGCCGGTACCGCGACGACGGATCTTCGCGTCGAAATCCACCGGATGCGTGAAGTGCCGCAGCTTCTTGTCATCCTTCAGGTTCTCGTTCGTGTACCAGTAGTTCTCGCCGAACGGGCCGCCATACGACACGATCAGCGTCGGCGAGTTGGTCACCTGCGTACCCTTGTACCACTCCATCATGTCGTTGTACTTGGGCGTGATCGGGATGGTGTGTTCGATGCCCGGGTAGCCGTCGATGCCATGCGTGATGTCGAGCTTGTGGTCGAGCCCACCTTCCGTCGTCGGCATGATACCGAGTTTCTTCGAGGCCATGATCACCCACTGCCGCTGCTGCCGGTTGCCCGTCATGTACATCTTGAGCGTGCCGGTCTTGTAGTAGTCCGAGTACTTGCGCAGCACGGCCTCGGCGTGCGCCGAGTCGCGGATCATGTCGCCGAGGAACACGCCAGGTCCGGTCGTATAGATGCGCGGTCCGACCATGTCACCGGCGTCCACGCGGTCGCCGTACGTCATGAAGTCGGTGACCGCCGTCTGTGGGTCGCGCGTGGTCGTCGTGCCGTAGGCCAGCGTGGCGAGGTACTGCCACGTCTGCGTGCTGTGGATCTGCGGCGTGAGCCACTGCGGGTGGTAGTGCGTGTCGATGAATCCCGGGATGATCGTCTTCCCGCTGACGTTTACCTCGCGCGCGCCGGCCGGGATCTGGACGCTGCCGCGGGCCCCGATGCCGACGATGCGATTGTCGCGGACGACGATGTCGGCATTCTCGATGATCTCGTTGCCTTTCATGGTCACCACGCGCCCGCCACGCAGCACGGCGACGCCACGCGGGATGTCACGCGGCACCGTCACGGCCAGGCGCGCCTCGGTCGGCTTGTAGCCAGGCTTCTCCTTCGATGCCGCCGTGGAGTCGCGACGCGTCGAGTCCGGGCGCACGCCGGCTTTCGCGCGCGCGTCGGCCTTGAGCGAGTCTTCAACCACCTTCGCGCGATCGAGGTCGTAGCTCCAGATCGCGTTGCCTAACGCCCACATCACCCGGCGGCCGTCACTGCTCCACGTCGGGAACTCGCCACCGATCTCGTTGAGCTTGCGCACGGGCACGGAGGCCGCCGCAGGAGCGGCCACCGACACGGTCGGCGGCGTCGCCCCCGCCTGCGGCACCGTAATCGTGTACATGTCCATGCCGACCATTGCGAGCGCCTGATCCCCACGCGGGGCCATCATCACGAGCGAAGCGGGCGGCGCCTGCGGGGGCGCGGGTTCGGTGGGCTCCTCGAGGTGCGTCCGCGGCGCTGCCTCGCC
>JACMLI010000097.1 GCA_014379705.1 Gemmatimonadaceae bacterium | reverse complement strand
TCGCGTTGCCCGGGGGGACGCCCGCGCTGCTCGCCATCCCGTTGTGCGTCCTCGCGTCGGGGGCCGGCGGAGCGGTGATCGCCACGGTCCCGGGCGCGCTCAAGTCACGCTTCGGTGCCAGTGAAGTCATCGTCACCATCATGATGAACTTCATCGTGGTGGCATTCCTCAACTGGATCGTCTCCACGCACCTCAACGTCTCGGAGCAGCTGCATACGCCCGAGATCCACGCGGGGGCCGTCCCGCGCCTTGCCGCGATGATTCCCGGATTCCACGGCTCGGCGGCGAACTTCACGATCCTCATTGCGATCGCCGCAGCGCTGGCCACGGGTTGGTACCTCTTCCGCTCGCGCGCCGGCTTCGAGTTGCGCGCCGTGGGCCTGCAGCCCGGGGCAGCGGAATACGGCGGGGTGAAGGTGGGACGCGTCTGGTTCCGCACGCTCCTGCTTTCCGGAGCGCTGGCCGGACTCGGCGGCGTGAACTACGTGCTTGGCTACAAGCAGTACTACGAGGAGGGCTTCGGCGCCGGCGCAGGATACCTCGGCATTGCCGTGGCGCTTGTGGGACGCAACCACCCGGTGGGAGTGGTCATCGCGGCCCTGCTCTTTGCCACGCTTTCGCAGGGCGGCCTCGCCGTGAACGCGCTGGTGCCCAAGCAGATGGTCGACGTGCTCACCGCCGTGGTGATCATCGCGGTGGCGACGGCGGTCCCCGAAGTCCAGCGGCTGCTGCGCGGCGTCGTGGTCCGGAGGTCGCCATGAGCGTGCTCGTCTTCCTCGTGCAGACGCTCCGCATCGCGACGCCGTACCTTTTCGCGGCGTCCGGCGGCGTGCTCTCGGAGCGGGCCGGCATCATCGCCCTGACGCTCGAGGGGTGGATGCTCACCGGCGCTTTCTGCGCCGCGTTAGGCAGCTTCTACAGCGGCTCGCCGTGGATCGGCATCCTGGCCGGCGCAGGTGGGGGTGTTCTCGCGGCGGCAATCCACGCCCTGGCGAGCATCCGCTACCGCGCCGACCAGGTCGTCCTCGGCATCGCCATCAACCTGCTCGCCGTGGGTGTGACGCGGTTCTTCCTCCGCCTCGCCTTCGACTCCTCGTCAAACTCGCCGCGCGTGCCGGGCTTCGACTGGTTCTCGGCGAGTGGCTCGGGGGAAGCGTCGGTGTTCGCGTCCCTGGCGAGCCCCCTGGTGCTCCTCGGCCTCGTGTCACTGCCAACCGTGTGGTGGATCCTCAATCGTACGACCTTCGGCCTTCGACTTCGTGCGGTCGGTGAGAAGCCGGACGCGGCGGCATCCGTGGGCGTCTCGGTGGCGCGCATCCGCTGGATCGCGGTGTTGATGGCCGGTGCGTTCGCCGGACTCGGAGGCGCCTACCTTTCCATCGAGCAGCACCAGTTCACCGACAGCATGACCGCAGGGCGCGGCTTCATCGCCCTCGCCGCCGTGATCTTTGGTGGCTGGGAACCAGGACGCGCCGCGGTTGCTTGCCTTGTCTTTGCAGCCGCCGAGACCCTGCAGATCCAGCTGCAGGGGCTGCAGCTGATCCCTTCGCACTTCGTTGCCATGATCCCATATGTCCTTACCATCATCGCTGTTGCCGGCATGATGGGGCGTTCGCGCCAGCCAGCCGCCCTCGGTCGAGCCGCTGACTGATGGCGCAGTTCACCATCGCGGAGTCCTTGCAGTCACCTCTCGTGCGGGTGCTGCTCGGGTTGATCGGCTCGGCCCTCCTGTACGTGCTCTTCCAGGAGGTGCGGAAGATCCCGGCCACGCTTTTCGCGTTGATGGCCACGGCGTTCCTCGACATGGTCGGGGTGCTGATGATCATCCCGCTGCTGCCGTTCTACGTGAAGAACCTGAGCGGCGACGGCGGCGTGCAGATCCTCGGGGTGAACGCCGGCATCGGCCTGATCTCGGGCGTGATCGTGGCGGCCTTCACGACGGCGCAGCTGCTCAGCGCGCCGATGTGGGGGCGGTTCAGTGACCGCTACGGCCGTCGGCCGGCGCTGCTGATTGCGCTGGGCGCATCGGCGATTTCGTACCTGATCTTCGGTTTTGCGGACTCACTCATCGTGCTCTTTATCTCCCGTCTCGTGCAGGGCGCGGGGGGCGGCACCGTGGGCGTGATCCAGGCGTACGTCGCCGATTCCACAGAGCCCGCCAACCGGGCGCGCGCGTTAGGCTGGCTTTCGGCGGCGACGAACCTGGGCGTGGCACTGGGCCCGGTGCTGGGGTCGTTCGCCGTCGTGCTTGGCATGCAGGACTTGATGCCGGGGAGCGGAGAGCTGGCGATGGGCCACGCGGCGCCGGGGATCGTGGCCGCGGTGCTCTGCCTCGTGACGATGTGGTTCGCGTGGAAGTACCTGAAGGAATCGCGGGAGCATGCCATTTCCGACAAGCCGCGCCGCTCGTCGCGCCAGGCGGCCTGGCGCGTGATCTCGCACTCTGGCGAGCCGGCGTCGCGACTCATCTGGATCTATGCGATTGCGATCGGGTCGTTCCAGGGGGTGAACACGGTCCTCGCGCTGTTCCTGAACGATCGCTTCCTGGTGACGGAGAAGACGATCGGGTTCTTCTTCATGTACATCGGGGCGATCTCGGTCTTCGCGCGCGTGCTCTTGCTGGGCCCGGCGGTCGATCGTCTCGGGGAGGCTCGCCTCTCCCGGCTCGGCATCGTGCTGCTCACCCTGGGGCTCGTCGGCATGCCCCTGTCGCGCAACATCGGGATGCTGGCGATCGCGGTGGCGCTCCTGCCGTTAGGTACCGCGTTCACGTTCCCATGCGTGACGTCGCTGCTCTCGCGGGTGATCCCGAACCACGAGCGCGGGCTCTACATGGGGATGCAGCAGACCTTCGGTGGCGCGTCGCGCATTGTGGCGCCGCTGTTCTTCGGTTGGGCGTTCGACTCGATCAGCGTGAACGCGCCGTACTACTTCTCGGCGGCGTTCGTCGCGGCGACGCTGCTGCTCGGCTTCGGGATGGACCAGTACGCGAAGACCAAGGTCCCCGCGTAGCGGCGTCAGACCGCGGGCGACGAGGTACGCGATCCGCGGGCGCGGTCACCGAACCAGAGCGTGGCCAGCAGCAGCACCGTGGCGAACGGAGGCGCCGCGAGGGCCCCAACGCCCGATAGCATCAGCAGCGACAGCGACACGCCGATATGCCACCGCGCCGCATTCGAGGCCTCGGGCAGGATCGGAGCCCGGCCCACGACGAGTCCTGCCGCCATCGCCGCCACGAGCTCGCCCTGCCCCCAGAACCGGATGGCCGCGCGCGAGAGGGGGTCGTGATACTCGACCACGACCAGCGAACCGATGCCCGCCGACGGAATGACGAGCAGCAGGAGCACGCCCGCCACGGCGAGGGCCGCGGCGCCAAGACGCGCGTCGGGATCCTGATAGGCCTCGCGCTGGTACCGCAGCGCTACGCTGGCCAACTCGCGCATCCGTGCGAAAAAGCCTTCGGGAAGGCGCCCGCTCACGATGTCCTCCTGGAGGTCACCGGACACCGCCTCCCGCTCGCGCGCGGGAACGGCGAGCAGCATGGCGCGCTCCATCACGTCGCGCACGCGCATCACGATTCGGTGCTCCATCGCAGGTCGGCTCCGAGTCCGCGTCGCATCGCCTCGATTCCCTCAAGGGAGGCCTGGAGCGACCTGCGACCCGCCGCGGTGATCGAAAAAAGGCGCTTGGCTTTCCCGCCGCGTTCCGCTGTGGGCGCTCCCATGGCGGAACGAAGGTAGCCCTTTCGCTCGAGCCGGTCGAGTGTGACATGCACTGCGCCGCGGGAGAACGTGCGCCCGATGCGCGTCTCGATCTCGTCGCGCACGCCGCTGGCATAAGCGTCGTCGGCGCAGCGAACGACAGCGAGCAGGACGAGTTGCTCGAACTCACCGAGTCCTTCGCTTCCCATGCTCAGGACGCAGGGCGCAGGGCGCGCGCCGAGAGAAGCGCGGCCACCGGCATGAGGACGAGGGCAGCGAGCGCCATCCACACGGGGTGCCGAATGGCCACGAGGTTGGCGATCGTGCCCGCGAGGAGCACGGCTCCGACGATCATGCCGGGCACGACGGACGTGGCCCGGGACCATCGCGTTGCCACCGCCGCACCGACCGCGACGCCGACTACCCACGCCACCAGGACGGAGAGGTGCATCGGCGTCGTGATCGCCGACGGGTCGACAGGGGTCGACGTGCCAAGGAGCGCGTGCCCGGCCTTCTCGATCAGCATGACAGTGATGCCTGCGCAGAAGATTCCGACGATGGTCCCTGCGACCTTTGACGTGATCCAGCTGGGTGCCGCCATGTGCGTGCCCTCGATGTTCAAGTATTGCCGACAATGTAGGCATTCCGGGTGTATCGGGGCAAGGGCTCCCCTCTGACGTTTCCTCTCCCGTGTGACGGCTCGGCGAAAAAGGTGGCAGATGGCAGATGGCAGGAAACGCTTCAGCCATTGGTTGGATCCTCGTGGTGAATCCGCGTCAAACGGTCCCTCGAAATCCGGACGAATCACCATTCCCCATTCCGGCCCTGATCGCGTTCGTCGACGCATGTTATCGTTTTCCGTACGCCCCCTCCCCCGGTCCTGGATATGCGTTGTCTCCGCACCGTCGCAGCGTGTTTGCTTGTCGCGTCTCCCGTCCTCGCCCAGGAGCCGGTGGGGTGGGGGCGGGATTCCCTGATCTTTCACACGTTCTCGATCGCGGCCATCGACAAGCGGACTGGCGAGGTCGGCGTGGCCGTGACGACGCGCGTCGCGTGTGTCGGCAATGGCGTGCCGTGGCTCCGAGCCGGCGTCGGCGCGGTTGCCACACAGTCGAATACGCGAACCGAATACGGCGCCGAGTTGCTCGATGCGATCCAGAAAGGGGAGACGCCGTCGGCTGCCCTGTCGCGACTGCTCGCGCGTGACTCCGCGTCGGCCTCGCGTCAGATCGGCGTGATCGCGATCAACGGCGCGAGCGCGCAGCACACCGGGAGTTCTGCGCAGCAATGGGCCGGCCATCGCGCCGGCGCCACGTACGTGACGCAGGGGAACCTGCTGGTGAGCAAGGACGTGGTCGACGCCGTCGCGACGACGTTCGAGGCGAGCGAGGGTCAGCCCCGTCATCTCGCCGACCGCCTCATCGAGGCG
>JACMLI010000096.1 GCA_014379705.1 Gemmatimonadaceae bacterium | reverse complement strand
TCACGCGACCGACGAGCGCCCGGGGATCGCCGCCGAGCGCCACGCGGACGCCGAACTCGCGGGTGCGCCGCGTGACGGCGTACGCGGTCACGGCGAATACTCCAACGGCCGACAGCAGCATGGCCATGGCGCCGAACGATGTCAGGAGCCACCCCACGAGGCTCGCGACGCCGAGGTTGTCGTCGACGTAGCTCCGGGCGGTCCGGACATCAGAGAGCGCGATCGCGGGGTCGACGCGTCCCACGGTCTCGCGCAAGGCGTTGGCAAGGGCCGCGGGCTCTCCGCGCGAGCGGACCGCGACGTACAGGCCTCCGCGTGCCCGCTGGTAGGCCTGCGGCACCGGGATGTACGCCTGGGGACGCGACGCTTCAGCGACCGCGTAGTGCCGCACGTTCTTCGTGATGCCCACGACCTCGCGGTAGACGAACGTCGTGGTATCGGTAGCTCCGGGCACACGCTCGCGCAGCGTGACGCGCTTGCCGAGCGGGTCCTGGCCGGGCCAGAGCTTCCGCGCCATGGCCTCGTCGACCACGATGACGGGTGGCGAGCCGGCCCGGTCGTCGGGGCTGAACGCGCGCCCCTGCAGCACGGGCACGCCTAACGCGGTGAAGTACCCTGGTGTCACGATGTTGAACAGCGTGTGTTCCCCGTCCTGCTCCCCCGTACGGCCCTCGGCCCACGTCTGCAGCTCGGTGCTGCGGTCGGAGAGCGGCATCATCAGCGTCATCGCGGCACTGCTTGCCCCCGGAAGTTGCGCCGCCTCAGCCGCCACGCGCTCCTGCAGCAGAATCCAGCGTTCCCCCGTGTACGCGCCGTCCGGCAGGCGGAGTCGCGCACTCATCACCTGCCCGGCGTGGAACCCCACGTCGGTGGCGCGCAGGTTGAGCAGGCTGCGCATGGCCAGCCCCGAGGTGACCATCAGCATCACGGCGAGCGCGAACTCGATGCCGACGAGCACGTTGGACATCGGCGAACGCCCCGTGATCGAGCGGCTCGTGGTGACCAGCACGGACGCGGGTTGCGTGCGCGCGGCACGCAAGGCGGGCACGAGGCCGATGGCGCAGGCGGCGAGCACGGTCACCACCAGGGCAAGCACCACCACCGTCGGGTTCAGTCCCACGCGCTCCACGAGCAGCGCCGGCGCATCCGTTGGCACCATCAACAGCAGCCCCTTCGTGAGCGCGACCGCGAACACGATGCCGACCACCCCGCCGATCCCGGCGATGACCACGCTCTCGGCAAAGCGGAGCTGCATGAGGCGCCCACGCGACGCGCCTAACGCCGTGCGCACGGCGATGTCGCGCTGCAACTCCTCGCCTCGGGCCAGCTGCAGGTTCGCGACGTTGACCACCGCGATGAGCAGCAGGAGTCCGACGGCGGCGAGCACCGCAAACAAGGGTTGCCGCGCGGCCCCGGTGACCCACTCATGCATGCCGCGGACGATGGGCTCGGGCACC
Source organism: Gemmatimonadaceae bacterium (assembly GCA_014379705.1). GTDB lineage: Bacteria > Gemmatimonadota > Gemmatimonadetes > Gemmatimonadales > Gemmatimonadaceae > RBC101. The sequence goes on along the minus strand of JACMLI010000096.1, from coordinate 1,581 downwards.
GGCCGGCCTTCGGCCTGCTGTACCTCACGCCACACGCGGCGCATGTCCTCCGCCGCCATCGCCACCGTGGTCCCCGGGGCCAGCCGCGCGTACGCGCGCGTCCCGAACGAGGCCTGCCGAACGTCCCACGGCAACCCGGGGATGGACCCCATGTTGAGGTAGACCTCAGTGTCCCGCGAGCGGAACCCGACATTCTCGGGGAGAACTCCCGTGATCGTGTACGTGCGCCCATCGAGCGTCATGCTCGTGCCGACGACCGATCGATCCCCCGCGAAGCGGCGCTGCCAGTAACCGTGACCAAGCACGACCAGTCCCGGCGAGCCGGGCTCCGTCTCCTCGCTGGTAAACACGCGTCCGATCGCGGTGCGGATCCCGAGCGTGGAAAAGAGCGGACCCATCACCGCCTGGCCGTCGAGTGCCTCGGCCGGCGCCCGCCCCGTTTCGATGACTCCCCATCCGGCGGACGCAGAAAACGAGCTGAAGCTGCGGCTCTTGTCCCGCCAATCCCGATAGTTGGGCATCGATGTCGAGATCAGGTTCCCGACGGGGTTCCGCACGTCGAAGGTGACCAGCTCACCCGGCTTCTCGAACGGAAGTGGACGCAGGGCAAAGGCGTCCACGAAGCTGTAGATCGCGGCTGTTGCACCAACGCCGAGTGCGATGGTGAGGCAGGCGCCGGCAAAAAAGCCAGGGCGCCGGCGAAGGGCACGCAGCGCGGTGACGAGGTCGGACAAGAACATGGGAGAGGGGGCCCGGGTCGGAAGGTCAGACAGCGCCTTCCACCGCGGGGTTTGGGCCGGGGTGCGGACTCAGGCGCCCGGAGCCCCCGCGTCGCCTTGGTCCCAGAAGGGCCGGATCTCGATCGCGCCGTTGGCCCGTGCACAGGGCGTATTGGCGACGAGGGCGATGGCTTCGTCAAGGTCGTTCGCTTCGATGACCGAGAAGCCCGCGAGGGGATGCTCGAGCCGCGCGAACGGCGCGTCCTTTGTCTTCAGGTCGTGATCCCAGTTGGTCACCGTTGTCACCTGCAGCTTCACCGCCGCCATGTAGTCCCCGCGCTCCTTGAGGACGTTGTCGTGGGCCAGCAGTTCCGACTGTTCATCCTTCGAGAGTCGCTTCCAGTCGGCTTCACTGCCGTAGGCCAGGCACAGGAACTTCATCGCACGCTCCGGGTCGCTCGTTAGTGGACGCTGGGGACATCGAGCCAGTGTACGTCGCGACTCGCACAAAGGTCCGTTGGCACGAACCGGTCGCGACCATGCGTCGCAGTGAGGAGCATCACTCGAACTGTTTTCGAAATGCCTCCAGCTGCGCCCTGAGGTCCGACACTTCGTTGCGGAGTTCCTGGGTGGCCTGCTCCAGCGCGGCGAGCCGGTCGCTCGAAGGAGCGGGAGGAGGCGGAGGCGCAGGTGCGTCTTCGGCGTCGTGGTGGACCTCGCCGGAGAGCAGGTGCCCGTAACGTGCCTCCTTTTGCCCCGGACGGCGGGGAAGGCGCGCGACCAGCGGCGTGGAGGGCCGATCGACGAGGCCTTCGATCGCTGCCTCAATGCGTTCAGCGTCCTCCCCCGGGACGAGACGCGC
>JACMLI010000095.1 GCA_014379705.1 Gemmatimonadaceae bacterium | reverse complement strand
CATGCGCCTGTACCCGGGCATGGGCCACCTCGTGAACGAAGACGAACTGTCCGCCGCCCGCGCGCTTCTCGACGCTCTCTGATCAGTCATCCCGGACAAGGGTCGCGAGGCTCCAGAATCGTATCCCGGAGAAGGTCGCGAGGCTCCAGAATTTGTCATCCCGGACAAGGTCGCGGAGCGACCGCAGATCCGGGACCCCGTGTCGCTCACCGTACGGCTCACCTAACGACCCTGGGTCCCGGTTCTCGGCTCGCGTTTGCTCGCCGGACCGGAATGACGGAGGAGGGCTATCGACCCGTCACCTTCTTGCGCATTGCCTCGTTCCACTGCGGCCGCACGTCCCGGTTGCCTACCTCGCGACCGAGCCAGTACACCAGCCGAAGGATGCGCGCCTCCTTCTCCGAGTCGATGCGGTCGGGAGAATCGCCCGGCTCGTGGTAATCGGCGTGCGTCCCATTGAAGAAGAAGAGGACCGGTACCCCGCGCCGCGCGAAGTGGTAGTGGTCCGATCGCATGTAGAAGTTCTCCTGCGGCCACGGGTCGTCGATCGCCGTCATGCCCAGCTCGGGATGCGCGCCGTTCACGGTGTTGAGGGTGGACCCCAGGTCGCTGTGCTCCTTCCCGATCGCCACGATCGTGTCCTTCCAGTTGCGGCCGATCATGTCGATGTTGAAGTTGGCGACCATCTGCTCCGTCGGCACCGGGGGATGTGACGTGAAGTAGTCGCTCCCCCACAATCCCCGTTCCTCGCCGCTCACCGTGAGGAAGATCAGCGAGCGCCGCGGCCGCGCCCCCGGCTGCGCAAAGGCCTCGGCGAGTTCCACGATCCCCGCCGTTCCCGACGCGTCGTCGTCGGCGCCATTGAAGATCGTGTCTGCGCCGGCGGTGGCGTCGGTGCCCACGTGGTCCATGTGTGCCGAGAAAACCACGTATTCGTTGCGCAGCACGGGATCGCTGCCTGGGAGGATCCCAACGACGTTAGGCGCGTCCTGCCCCGCTCCCGGACGGTCCTGCACGCGCACACTGACGGTGACCGGCAAGTCGCGGGTGACCGGCGATGCGACCTGCCGCATCGCACTCACGCTCACCCCCGCCGCCTGGAGCACGCCGGCAACGGCCGACTCCCGCACCATGACGATGAGTGGCGTGTTCGGGCCGGCACCGAGCGAAACGCGTTCCGCGACCTGGTTCGCCACCTGCCGAGCAAACGTTGCCGAGTCGAGCGTCGACACGATGAGCACCGCGGCCGGCTTCCGGTCGAGCGCCGGTTGCAGCGCGCGCACGATCGATCCGCCGGGGGAACGCACCGCGCCCACCACGACGATCACCTTCCCCTCGACCGGGGCGGATGCCGACGTCTCGACGGTCGGCGCGGCCATGAGGACCACCGGTCCCTCGATCCAGCGGTCACTCCGCGGCCCTGACGCGTAGAACAGGTCGCGACTCGCGGGGAGCATGACCTTCTTGCCGCTGCCGACGAGCGTCGCCCCCGAGCGCGCCGTGTCCACCGCGATCCGCGTCAGCGGGTAGCGCTGCTCGAAGCGCCCGCTGTCGCCGCCGGGCTTGAGGCCCAGCCGCGCGAACTCCGCCGCGATCCAGGAGGCGGTGAGGTCGAGTCCGCGTGAGGGTGTGCTCCGGCCGCCCATGGAGTCATGGGCGATGATGCCAATCCGGCGGGCGACGTCGGCCTCGGTAATGGAAGCGGCGCCGCGCGCGCCGCCGTCATCCTGCGCGGCGGCGGGCATGGCGACGACAAGTCCAAGCAACGGCGCAAGGCGCGCCAGCGTCCGAAACGTCATGACAAAAAAGGCTGAAGGAGCCAGGCCTAACGAGCCGCGGAGAATGGCGTGCGATTGAGGCCGATGCGCCCGTTGCTCACCACCACCAGCACGTCGCTCAACGCGCGGATGTCGGTCAGCGGGTTGGATTCCACGAGGATCAGGTCAGCCTCGAAGCCGGCCTTGATCTGCCCGACCTTGTCGCCGAGACCGAGCAGGTCCGCGGCGGTGGTGGTCGCTGCCCGCAACGCCTCCAGCGGTGTCAGGCCGAGCTCCACGAGCGACGCCACCTCTCCAGACACACGCGAGAGGCTCTCCTCCCCATAGTTGGTATCGGCCCCCGTGGCGATGCGCACACCGAGTCGGTGGGCACGACGGACGGTTTCACCAAGCACCGGGAGCATGAACCGCCCGCGAAGGGTGAGGATCGGATCGTCGTAGTCGCCACCAGGTTGCGTGAGGTCGACCACCGTGATGTAGGTCGGGACGAGGAAGACCCCCTTCTCCTTCATCAGTCGCAGCGTCGACTCTGCGAGGAAGGTGCCGTGCTCGATGCTCTTCACCCCGGCCTGCACGGCCGCGTACGCACCTTCGTCGCCGTGCGCATGCGCCATCACCGGAACGCCCTTCTTCGCGGCCTCGCTCACGACCCACCCCAACTCCGTCGCCGTGTAGGTCTGCTTGCGCGGGTCAGTCCCCGGCAGCCCAGCACGCTCGGTCCCCCTGGTCTTGATGTAGTCGACGCCGCGGTCGAGGTTGATCCGCACGACCTCGCGCATCGCGGCTTCCGTCGTGACACGCCCAGGGATCTTCGTGAGGCGCGGATCGGCAAGCATGGACTCGCCAAGGTCGGGGGACACGAAGACCCCCGATGCGACGACATCGGGCCCCGGGATGACCCCGTTCCGGACCGCCTCACGCAGCGAGATGTCCTGGTAGTTGTTGGTGCTCGCGCTGCGAATCGTCGTGACTCCCGATTCGAGCGCCCGTCGGGCCGCGGCGAAGTTCGACACGTGGGTATGCACGTCGATCAGCCCCGGCAGGACGTACCGCCCCCGGGCGTCGATCACCTCGGCGCCAGCAGGCGCGCTGTACGCTCCTGTCACCACCTCGGCGATCTTTCCGTCCCGAATGACCACGGCAGCGTTGCTCGCGAACGCCCCGCGCGCCCCGTCGATCAACTGGGCGTTGGTGATGACCAGGACGCGGCCCTGCGCGAGCAGGGGAGCCGCGACAAACACGAGGACCAGGGCGAGGAAGGGCACGATGGGGGAGGGTGGACGAGATGGACGGGATGGACGGGTCTGAAGGAGGAGGAAGAAAAGCGAGCCGGAGAGCGCACCCGTCTATCCCGTCCACCCCCGTCCATCCCGTCCACGGTAGCTTACCACCCTCTGGCTGGATCGTCCTCTAGCGGGCACAATGTCCGCAACCGTCCTCCCTCGATTCGTCGATTCACAGATGAGCAGTCGCACCAGCGACCCGCGCCCTGAAGCAGCGGAACTCCAGACCGAGGGGCCGACGCCCTCCCGTGTCTGGGGCGACCAGTGGCTTCGCGTGTCCGAAAAGGTGCTCAAGGGATTGAACCACCAGCTCACCAATCGCGTAGCGTCGCTCGAGGCGGTCGTTGCCCTCTTCGAAGACGACCACGAAATGCCCGACCCGCAGCTCGTGAAGGCACTCGGCCAGGAAGTGAAGCGCCTGAATCACCTGCTGACGCTCTTCCGGCTCATGCCGGCCGAGCCCTTTGTGACCACCGAGCCGGTGCGGATCCAGGACGTGATCCCCCAGGTGATGGAGCTGCATGGCCATCACACCGATCTTCGCGGCATCCCGATCCAGATCATCTCGTCCGGGGACACTCCCCCCGTTCTCGTGCGTCCGTCAGCGCTCCTTCGCTGCCTCCTCGTGCTCCTCGAGAGCGCCGCGGGTAACGCGCTGCGCTCGGGATGCGAGGCGAACCTCGACCTCACGTTTGGTGGTGACGCCAAGCACGTCTTCGTGCGATTCGAGGCGCCGACACCCTCGGGGCAACTCCTCTTCACGGGCGACGGAAGCCTCGTGCACGCCGTCCAGAGCGGACTCGCCCACGCGCACGTGCATGCGTCCGCGGAGTTGATCCCGGCTGAACCCTGCATGCGCCTGCGCTACGACATCACTTTGCCGACGCTCGCCGAAGCGCGTCGCATGGAGCGCGAGGGGCTGCTCTAGCCTCTTGAGATGGCACATGGCGCACCTGCCGATGGTAGATGGCAGAAAAAAGGCGTCTGGCATGACCTGAAAAGCAGAAGCCCCGCGGAGTTCTCGCGGGGCTTTGCCTTTATCAAAATGCTGAATCCTTACTGCCATCTGCCATCTCGCTCCAATCGAGACGCGGGAATCAGCTCGAAGGTTCAGGCGTCGCGCAGCGAGCGAAGAGAAACGCGGAGCCGACTGATGGCCTTGGCTCGGATCTGCGACACGCGCGACTCGCTCACGCCGAGGATCGTGGCGATTTCCGAGAGCTTGAGCTCCTCGAAGTAGTAGAGGCCGAGCACGTTGCGCTCCTGGTCCGGCAGGTCGACAAGGGCGTCACGCATCTTGTCGATCTCCTGAGTGAGCGTCAGGCGCTCGTCGACTTCGTCATCCGTGGCGGCAATCAGGTGCTCCATCGGGATGCGCGAGCCGGACGGCGTGCCTTCGGTGGTACGCTCGAGCGGGATGAAACGCCCGTGGTCGCTCTCCGTCTGCATGCGGAACAACGCGTGGAGATCCACGCCCATCGCATCGGCGAGCTGGTTCTGGTTGGGGGTCCGTCCAAGACTGCGGGTGAGCGCCTCGGTCGCCGTGTTCAGTTCGCGTGTGCGCCGACGTACGGAACGCGGGACATGGTCCTGGCGTCGCAGTTCGTCGAGCATTGCGCCGCGGATGCGCGGCGCCGCAAACGTCGAGAACGCCAGGCCGCGGGTGGTGTCGAAGTTGTTGAAGGCCTCGATCAAGCCAAGGGTCCCCGCGCTCACGAGCTCGTCAAGTTCCACGTCCATCTGCTTGGCGCGGCAGAGCTGGCGGGCGACGTGGTAAACAAGTCCGAGGTGTTCCCCGATCAACTTCTGCCGAAGCTCTGGGGCGTTGTCGTTCCGACGAACTGCGGTTGCGGTGGCCATGGCATCCTTTCCAGGTCTTGTGAGCGTGGTACCGCCACGAGAGGCGGTGCACACTGGAAAGGCAACGCGCGTTCCACTCGTCTGGGGTCTCTCCGGTCCCGTCAACCATGTCGGGGCACGACGACCCATCTCGTTATGCAACAACGAGATACGGCGCCTCCAGGGCCCCGGCGATCGACCTGGAGTAGACCCGCGAAAAGGGCCCTCAGGGAGGGTATTTCCTGCCGGGGAGGAAACATCTACCGGGTCGATCGCGCGAAAATGGTAAATTGGCGCTCAAGTTCTTCGCGGATTTGCCGATACAAATGGGCGTACCCGCAAGCCATTGGAGACCTCCCGTGCCTCATCGTCGGCGCCTGGAAATAGCGGCACCCGAGACCCGAATCGACCCCTCGTATTCCGGTTTCCCGATCGACCAGCTGGAAAACGAGGGCGCGTCACGTAAGCCGGCGCCGACCCCGCGCACCCTCGCCGACTGTACGACCGGTGGACTCACCGAAGCGCAGATCAACGAGTATCGCAGCCGGCTCAACCGCGGCTTCTACGCGTCGCCGGCCGTCATTCGGGAGGTCGCGCGCAGGATTCTGGAGAGCAGGGCGCTTTAGGGACGGATGGACGGGAGGGACGGGGTGGAAGAGATAGACGAGATAGACGAGATAGACGAGTAGACGAGACGGACGAGATAGTTCGACGACTCCGTCGACGTCCAGTCACTGGGTACGCCCAACCAACTCGTCCATCTCGTCCACTCGTCCACTCGTCTCCCAATGCACCGCAAGGCCATTCGCCATCTGCGCGAGAACGATCCGGTGCTCGGCGCCGTGATCGATCGCATCGGGCCGTGTCGCCTGAAACCGCAGACCGACCTGTCGCACTTCGAGGCGGTCGCGCGCGCCATCGTGTACCAGCAGCTCTCAGGCAAGGCGGCCGGAACGATTTACGGGCGCTTCGCCGGCCTCTTCCCGAGCGGGCGCCCAAGCGCTGACCATCTCCTCGCGCTCGAGGACGACGCGCTGCGTGCCGCGGGGCTCTCGCGGCCAAAAGTGAAGTACTTGCGCGACCTCGCCTCCCGCGTCGCGTCGAATGACCTCCCGATTGACGGGCTTCATGAGCTCGCTGACGAGGAGATCGTCGGGCACCTCACGAAGGTCAAGGGCGTTGGCCTATGGACGGCCCAGATGTTCCTGCTCTTCCGGCTCGGCCGGCCGGACGTGCTCCCCGACCTCGACCTCGGGATCCAGAAGGCGGTGCGACTCGCGTACCGCCTGCGGAAGCGACCCACCCCGGAGCGCGTGCGTAAGATTGGGGCGAGATGGGCACCGTTTCGATCGGTCGCCACCTGGTACCTCTGGCGTTCGATCGACTGACGCAGGACCTGACCCCGTCGGGAGAATCATGAAGGTTGCGATCACCGGAGCCAGCGGCTTCATCGGCGTGCCACTGCGGCAAGTGCTGCTGGACGCCGGCCACGAGGTGTTGACCATCGGGCGTGCCGGTGAGACGCGCCCCGACGTTGTCTGGAATCCCAGCGCGGGAACGATCGACGCCGAACGGCTCGGGGGCGTGGACGCCGTCATCCACCTCGCTGGTGCGAACATCGCGCAGCGTTGGACGGACTCGGCGATGCGCGAGATCCGGGAGAGTCGCGTGAAGGGGACCACGCTCATTGCGCGCACGCTCGCCTCCCTCACCCCCGTGCCGCGCGTCCTCGTCAGCATGTCGGGCGTTGGCATCTACGGGGATCGCGGTGAGGAGTCGGTGGACGAGGGGAGCGCGCCGGGCCGGGGGTTCCTTGCCGGGGTTGCGCAGGCATGGGAGGGCGCGGCCGATCTCGCGCGCGGCGCGGGCATTCGTGTCGTGCACCCGCGCCTCGGCGTGGTGCTGCATCGGTCCGGCGGCGCGCTCGCGAAGATGCTCCCGATTTTCTCGTTAGGTGCCGGGGGCCCCATCGGTTCAGGGAAACAATGGCTGCCGTGGGTGGGCCGCCGTGACGTGCTTCGCGCACTCCGGTTCTTCATCGAGACGCCCAACGTGAGCGGGCCTGTGGACCTCGTCGGGCCGGAGGCGGTGCGCAACCAGGACTTCACGCGCGTCCTCGCCGACGTCGTGCATCGCCCGGCGATCATTCCCGTGCCGGCGTTCGCCGTACGCCTCATGTTCGGCGACATGGGAGTCGAGACGGTGCTCGGTGGCCAGCGCGTCCTGCCGAGAAAACTCCTCGCGGCCGGATTCACCTTCGCCCTGCCGACCCTGCGGGAGGCGCTCCAGGAGGCCGTCGCCAGCGGGTCATCGACACATCCGCCGGAGCGACAATAACTTGGGGACCTGAAACTCCCCGACGCCTGTCACGTAGTCTCCGGCAACAACAATGATTGCCATCATCATGGAAGGGGTGCTGTTCGTCGCGCTGGTCGCGGCAGGCGGCGCCCTTTTGTACTTCGTGATCACGACGTACACGCCGGTCGGCCGGCGGCTGCGCGAGGTGCGCAACCGCAAGCTGATCGAGCAGGAAGCCGATACACACTGCCCGATCCACGGGACGTTTCGGGAAGAGGAGATGGTACGCCTGCCCTCGGGTGATCGCGTCTGTCCCCAATGCTTCAAGGAGACCGTATGGCAAACTCGATGAGTGATGTGCTCGGATCCATCCGTACCCGCACGCCCGGCAGCGGTGGCGGGAGCGGCTTCTTTCGCATCCTGCGCATTGCCGTCGTGTTCATCGTCATCATCGTGCTGATGCCGCAGTGCTTCACGTACGTGGAGCCGGGACATGTCGGCATCCTGATTCACCGCGCGGGTGGTGGCGTCGATCCCAAGCCATTAGGCCCGGGCTTCCAGATGCGCAATCCGCTGTTCAGCGCCATCGAGGAGTACCCGGTGTTCATGCAGACGCTCGTGCTCACCAAGGAAGGCACCCCGAGCTCCTCGGGGAACGACGAGATCAACGTGAACTCGCAGGAGGGCCAGCCACTCTCCCTCGATGTCGCGATGTCCTTCGAGCTCGACGCCGCCAAGGTGCCCATGCTCTACCAGACGTTCCGCACCGACATCAACAGCATCCAGCACGGTTACGTCAAGCAGACGATCCGGCAGGCGCTGCAGGAAGTCGTTGGTGGGGAGCCGATCGCCGACATCCTCGGCCCCAAGAAGGCCGAGGTGGTGGCTCGCTCGCAGAAGCTGATCACGGAGCGCCTCGCGACGTACGGAGTGCTCGTCAGGCAGTTCACGATCAACGAGACGCGCGCGCCGGAGACGGTCATCGAGGCGATCAACGTGAAGAACGTGATGCAGCAGCAGGCGCTCACCGCGCAGAACGAGCTGCAGAAGAACGAGTTCCAGGCGAAGGGTGACTCCATCAAGGCGGCGGGCCGCGCCAAGGCCGTCACGGTGGAGGCCGAGGCGCAGGCCCGCGCCAACCAGATCCTCTCGGCGAGCATCACCGCGACGCTCGTGCAGTATCGGATGGTGGAGAAGTGGAACGGCGTGATGCCCACGGTGGCCGGCGGGGGCATGCCGATGATTCAGCTGCCGGTCCCCAAGCCGTAACCGGAGCGCCCCATGCCCCTCATTCCCTTTGGACAGCTTCCCGACGACGCGCGCCTGTGGATTTTCGCCGCGAGCGATCCCATAGGCGCCGACGGCGAGACCGACCTTCTCTCCACCGTCGACGAGTGGCTGAAGGGATGGCAGGCACACGGCGCGCCACTGCAGTGCGCACGGGAGTGGCGCGAATCGCGCTTCCTCGTCATCGGCGTCGACCAGAACACGGAAGGGGCGTCCGGGTGCTCGATCGACGCCCTCTTCCGCGTGCTGCAGGGCCTCGAACGATCGCTCGGCACGACGATGCTGGCGGGCGGGCGCGTATTCTACCGCAACGATGAAGGCCAGGTCACGTGCAGCGATCGTGCGTCCTTCGCGTCCCTTCCAGGCGTCGGCGACGACACGCGTGTCTTCGATCCCACCATCACGTCAGCCGGCGAGTATCGTCGCGCGTTCGAGCGTGCACTGCGAGACTCGTGGCATCGCGAGCTGCGTCAGGTGTAAGCGTGTAAGCGTGTAAGCGGGTCACACAACCCACGCTCCTACGCTACTTACGCCCCGCGAAGCCAGCGATCCCGGTTCTCCTCGACGAAGGCGTCGTCGGCGAGCTCCGGATGACTGCGCAGCACCCGATCGAGTTCGCGCGACTGGCCCGGTGAGAGCTGCTCGTTCACGTCCAGGCACCACGTGCCTTTCAGGAGTCCCTGCCGCCGCAGGACTTCATGGATGCCCGGGATG
>JACMLI010000094.1 GCA_014379705.1 Gemmatimonadaceae bacterium | reverse complement strand
GCGGCTCGCATCGACTCGGTGTTTGCGGCCTACCAGCGGACCGCCGGTCCGGGATGCGCGGTCGGCGTATACCGCAACGGGCAAGTCGCCTACTCCCGCGGGTACGGCATGGCCGACCTGAACCAGGGCATCGCGATCACGCCGCAAACGCGGTTCTACATCGCGTCCACGTCCAAGCAGTTCGCGGCCGCGAGCCTCACGCTGCTGGCGATGCAGGGCAAGGTTTCGCTAGACGACCCGGTGCGAAAGTACATCCCGGAGTTGCCCGCGTATGCCAACGCGATCACCCTCAACCACCTGGTGCATCACGGGAGCGGCTTGCGCGACTACCTCGGGCTGTGGGCCTTCTCGGGTCGGTCGATGGCCGACCAGATCCCCGAGGAAGCCGCCCTCGACCTCATTGCGCGACAGAAGGCCCTCGACTTCGCGCCGGGAACCCGCTGGGCGTACAGCAACTCCGGCTACTTCCTCATCTCGGTCGTGGTGAAGCGCGCGAGCGGAACGTCGCTGCGCGAGTTTGCCCGGGCCAACATCTTCGAGCCCCTGGGGATGCAGGACACGCACTTCCATGATGACCACGCCATGGTGGTGCCGCACCGCGCCGAGGGCTACGAGCCGGACGGCAAGGGTGGCTATCGGATCTTCCGCACCAGCTATGCGCTTGTAGGGGACGGCGGACTGTACTCGACTATCGACGACCTGGCAAAGTGGGACGAGAACTTCTTCACCAATCGCCTGGGTGGCGGTGGGCCCGCGCTCATTCGCGCGCTGACCACGCGTGCCGTCCTCGCGTCGGGTGACACGACCGACTACGCCAGCGGGCTGTTCGTCCAGTCGTACCGTGGCGTGCCCATCGTGTCCCACGGCGGCTCGTTCATCGGCTACCGTGCCGAACTCCTGCGCTTTCCCACCGAGCACACGTCCATCGCCGTGCTGTGCAATGACTACACCGCCGCAACCGAAGCGCTGGCAAAGCAGGTCGCCGACGTGGTCCTCGTCGCGCGGTTCGAGTCCGCGGCCGCGAACCCCGGCACCACAACGGCGCCCGCGCGGACAGCGAGCGAGGCGGTCCTCTCGCGCTACCCGGGGCGCTACGAGCTGATGCCCGGTGTCGTTGGCACCGTGGAGCGCAGCGGATCCGCCCTCGTGCTTTCGGTCTTCGGCCAGAAGATGACACTTGCTGCGCGCTCGGATTCGACGTTCGACACGCCAGGACTCCCGGGAACGTTCACGTTTCGAAAATTACCGAATGGCCGAACCGGCTTGATGGCTCCGGCGTTGGGCCTCGAGGTCCCGGCACCTCCCCTGTCACCGGTGCCGGTACTCTCGTCCGCCGATCGACGGGCGCTCGTGGGGCGCTACGCCAGCGAGGAGCTGATGGCGACCTTCGTGGTGAAGGACGTGAACGGCAAGCTCATGGTGCGTGCCGGCTACGGTGACTGGTTGCCGCTCCAGCCATTCCAGCGCGATCAGTTCACGGCGGGCGCGGCGAAGGTCACGGTGGCGCGCAATGCAGCCGGGCGCGTGGCGGGGATGCGACTCGACGGCGGACGCATGCGCAACATCCAGCTGCTGCGGACGGGATCCTCCTGACCTTGTTCGCGTCTCGTTCCCACGACGGCGAGATCATCTTGCCTGCCCAGCACGAGGGCCGTCGAGACAACGAACCCAACGGCGGACGTATGGTCCTTCGGACCACTTCCAAGTGGCGACATTCCGCGTTTGATTACTCACACACCGGTTCGGCGCACCCCACTGCCTCGCCGAGCCATTGAAGGTATCTGCAGGAGAGACCACATGCGTGTACGCAGTGCGCTGTTCGTCTGCATGTTCGGCAGCCTTGCGCTGGCCGCGTGCGGCGACGACGACGCCACCCCTCCGACCCGCGAACGATTCGTCGTGGCCCTCACCGGCCTGGCGGAGAAGCCGACCGCGGTCACCACCACGGCCACCGGAAGCGCGGTGGTCACCATCCTGTCCCCGGACAGCATCGAGTGGACGCTGAACGTGGCGGGGATAGACTCCGTGACGGCCAGTCACTTCCACGCCGGGGATGCGTCCGTCGCGGGGCCCGTGATGTTTTTCACCTTTAGCGGTCCGACCACGGCGCGCGGCATCACCGGCCAGCTCTCGACCGGCGTCGCCACGCGAACGTCCACGTTCACGGGGATCTTCACGTTCGACTCGCTGCTGACGCGCATCCGCGCCGGCACGACCTACCTGAACGTGCACACGCGACGCAACGCACCAGGGGAGATCCGCGGACAGGTCACGAAGTAGTCCCGCTCCCAGGCATGAGAGGGCGCCGGTCCACTGCGGACCGGCGCCCTCTTGCATGCACGCCGCACCATCACATGCAAACGGCCCCAAAGGGGCCGTCTTTTCTGTCATCTGAAATCTGCCATCTGCCATCCCTCCCCTGAACCTTTCGTTAGGTTGCGGCGTAGTAGCACCCGTTCCCGCCTGTCGACCCCCCGTCCGCCGTTTGCCCATGCGCCACAGCCTCCTCGTCCTCTCCGTCGCCCTTGCCACCGCGTCCTCCACCGCCGCGGCCCAGGCGTGGAGCTATCCCGTCTTCCAGACACCCGTCGTGGAGTTCCGGGAGTTCAACGTCGGCGTGGCCGATGCCGGGAAGGGAGGGACGACCCTGCTCGTCCAGTGGCGAGAAGCCCTTGCCACGCGCTCGCAGTTCACGCTCGAGGCGGGTCTCGTCGCTCCCGATGCACGCGGCCAGAGTAACCTGCTCGCCCTCGGCGCCCAGTATGCTTTCCAGTTGTTGCGCTCCACCTCCGAAGTGCCGCTCGACGTGCTCTTCACGGCGGGGGCAGGCGTCGCCCTCGGGGACCCTGTGACGCTGCGGATACCCGTCGGCGTCAACGTCGGGCATCGCTTCACGCTGAACGACAACACCACCCTGACGCCCTATGTGCACCCGCGCCTGTCGCTGGACTTCTGCGGCGATTGCGGCGACGCCACCGGACTTGGTATCGACTTCGACGTCGGTGCCTCGTGGGAAGTGACACGGGTGCTGGCGCTGCGCGGTGTGGCGTTCTTCGGGGGCGGTGACCTCTTCGGCAAGAACGGCATCGGCCTCTCCGTCGCGTACCGCCCGCCCGGCCTCAATCGCTAGCCGCTTCCGCTCGCTTGACCAGCCCGGTGACCAGCTCGTAGGCCTTTTCCGCCGCGCCCAGCCCCGATTCCACGAGGGCTCGGGCGTGTGCACCGGCGATGGCCGCCGCGGGGCCCATCCATCGCGTCATGACGTCGGCAACCTCGGCCACCGTCTGCACGACCGCTCCGCCATCGTGCTCGAGCAGCAGCCCGGCATCCCGGGATTTGTCATGGCGGGGGCCGAACATCACCGGAATGCCGTAGGCCGCGGGCTCGAGCACCGAGTGCAGTCCAGCGGCGTGAAAGCCCCCGCCCACAAAGGCGCAGGTCCCGAGCGCGTACAAGTCGCCGAGGACGCCGACACGGTCGACGAGCACAATGTCGGCGTCGCTTGCGTCCTCAGTGCCCAGTCGCGCGATCGCCACGCCGGAGGCCGCCGCCCAGCGCTCGATCGGCACGAGGTGATCCTCCGTCGGCTCATGGGGCGCGATGATCAGGCGCGCGCGGGGCACGCGGTCGCGCGCCTCGAGCCACCCCGACAGCACGACGGCTTCGTCTCCTGGCCACGTGCTCCCCGCCACGACGGTCGGGCGCGGCGATCCGAGGGACCGGAGCATCCCGTCCCCGCGCTTCACGGCGGCCGCGCGGGCCCACACCTGGTCGTAGCGCGTGTCGCCGGTAACGCGCAGGACCTCCTCGCGGCACCCGAGTTCCACGAGGCGACGGGCGTCGTCGGTCGAGATCGCACCGACGGCGTTGAAGAGGGCGTAGGCATCGCGCAGCAGCGCCGACGCAAACCCGCCGCGTCGCTTCGAGCCCGGCGATACCGTGCCGCTCACCATGCCTAACGGCACCCGGGCGGCGGCCGCCGCCTCGCACAACATCGGCCAGACGTCCAGCTTTGCGAAGACGAGGGCCGAGGGCCTGAGGGCCGCGACGAGTCGTCGGTCCTGGTCGGGGGTGTCGAACGGGAGGTAGCCCGTCACGTCCACCGGCAAGCGGGCCGCAAAGGACTCGGCGCTTGGCGAGAAGTACGAATAGGCGAGTTGCCACTGGGGGTGCCGTGCGCGCAGCAGCTCGATCACCGGGCGCGCCTGCAGCCCTTCACCGACCGAGGGGGCGTGCAGCCAGACCAGCGGGCGCGAGGGATCGCGGTGCGCCTTGCTCCATCCCTCCCACTGGTCCATCACGCCGCGTCGTGCCGCCAGCGAACGCAGGAACTTCTTCTGGCTGGCAGGGGGCGTGACCGTCGACGCCAGGGTCGCGGCCTGCCCGGCGATGACGTACGCGGCCCGCGCAATCGGGTGCACGGGCGCTACATGTTCCCGGCGAGCGTTTCCTTGATGGCGGTTCGGAACACGTCGATCGGGGCGTTCCCCGGGATCACGATCTTCCCGATGAGGAACGTCGGGGTGGACGTCGCGCCCGCCTGGGTCCCCCGTTTGTAGTCCGCATCGATCATCGGGAGCATCACGTCATCTGCGAGGCACTTCCTGAAGATCTCGAGATTGAGCTTGAGCTCCCCGGCAATCCCCAGGTACGTCGCAGTCGGATTGGCCGCGCTCCCCCACGTGCCGACGGTGGCGAACAGCTTGTCGTGGAACGGCCAGAACTTGTCCTGCGCTCCGGCGCACATCGCGGCCTCGGACGCCGGAACTGCATTGCGGTGGATCTTGAGCGGATAGTTGATGTAGGCCATGCGCGCGACGCCCGTCTCGACGAACTCCTTGTGCAGCTTGCTCGCCGTCTTGTCGTGAAACTCCTTGCAGAACGGGCACTGGAAGTCGCTGATGACGAGGATCCAGAGCTTCGCACCAGGCTTGCCGTCGATCCGAGCGAGGTCAGCGCGTGTAAGCCTGGGGTCGGGGACCGCCTTCGGCGTTGCCGCGGCCTTGCCCTGCTGAATGGTCTCGACGAGAGCCGCAGCCCCGAACGGAGCCGGAACGGGACGCGCGTCGGCTTGGCGGCAACCGACGATCGCGAGGGCGGCAAGCAGGGAAAACACTGGGCGCATAAGCGGTGAAGCGGCGGCAG